>NZ_JBPXRO010000030.1:0-65862 GCF_051842875.1 Neobacillus sp. C211 | reverse complement strand
GGAAAGTCAACGACTTTCCTTTTTGGTTTGATAACCATGAAATAGGTTAAAATAATATGTTGAATGACAGCCAACTGTAAAAGTTCCCTTTTGTTAATAAAAATATTATGATAAGAGAGGAAGTATGTGAGGGTGAATTTTAATGGTGACAATTTCCATCATTGAACTTTCACTAGGTATTATCGTATAGTTATAGTAGTTAGTCATAATTTTGTAGTACAAGGAGTGTAACTCAATGTTAAAAGTACAAGAAATTCGCGAATTGATTAAATTAGTGGACCAATCAAGTATTGATGAATTTGTATATGAAAACGAAGGTTCAAAAATTAAAATGAAAAAAAATGGTGCAGTTACATATGTTTCACAAGTAAGTCCGGCTCCACAAGAAACTCAATTTGTATCACCAGCACAACCAGTCTTATCTACAGCAACACCTTCCGTTCCTGTTCAGGAAGTAAACCAGGAAGTTCAAAATGAGGAGACTGTAAAGCAAGCTGATACATCCAATCTTCACAAAATTGTTTCTCCAATGGTAGGGACTTTTTATGCGTCACCGACTCCAGAAACTGACGCATATGTTAAACTGGGTTCTAATGTAACAACAGATTCGATTGTATGTATTGTGGAAGCTATGAAATTATTTAATGAAATTGAAGCTGAAATTAACGGCGAAATTGTTGAAATACTTGCTAAAAATGGACAATTAGTAGAATACGGACAGCCTTTATTTTTAGTAAAACCTGAATAAGGAGCGATAACAGGATGATTAAAAAACTGTTAATTGCAAACAGAGGAGAAATTGCAGTTAGAATTATTCGAGCGTGCAGGGAAATGGGAATTGAATCTGTTGCCGTTTACTCGGAAGCGGATCGTGAAGCATTACATGTACAGCTCGCAGATGAAGCCTATTGCATTGGGCCTACGTCATCAAAAGACAGTTATTTAAATGTAACAAATCTAATTAGTGTGGCTAAGCTTACAGCATGTGATGCCATTCACCCAGGGTATGGCTTTTTAGCCGAAAACGCAGATTTCGCAGAGCTTTGCCGCGAATGCAATATAACATTTGTGGGTCCAAGCCCAGAGGCCATTACAAGAATGGGTACTAAGGATATCGCAAGGGAGACTATGCGTGAAGCCGGGGTCCCAATTGTCCCAGGTTCAACTGGGATTATAAATGATATCGATGAGGCACTTGAACTTGTAAAAAAAATCCAATATCCAGTTATCATAAAAGCAACTGCTGGTGGAGGTGGCAAAGGGATTCGTGTTGCCAAGAACGAGCAGGAATTAATTAAAGGCATTAATATTACACAGCAGGAAGCCATGACAGCCTTTGGAAATCCTGGTGTTTACATTGAAAAATATATTGAGGATTTCCGTCATGTTGAAATTCAGGTCCTTGCTGACTCCTTTGGTAACACAATTCATTTAGGAGAAAGAGATTGTACAATCCAGCGCAGGCTGCAAAAGCTTCTTGAAGAATCTCCATCACCAGCATTAGATGGGGAAATCCGAGCAGAAATGGGTAATGCAGCCGTAAAAGCTGCAAAAGCAGTTGATTATTCAGGTGCGGGAACGGTAGAATTTATATATGACTACCGCAATCGAAAGTTTTATTTTATGGAAATGAACACCAGAATTCAGGTGGAGCATCCTGTTACAGAAATGGTCACTGGAATCGATTTAATTAAAGAACAAATCCGGGTGGCTTCTGGAGAAAAGTTAAAGTTAAAACAACAGGATGTCACATTTACAGGATGGGCAATCGAATGTCGGATTAATGCCGAAAACCCAGAAAAGAATTTTCTTCCATCTGCAGGGAAAATCAACATGTACCTTCCACCTGGCGGGTTTGGCATACGTATTGATTCAGCAGCTTATCCAGGGTATACGATTCCGCCTTATTATGATTCTATGATTGCAAAGGTTATCGCATATGGTAACAGCAGGGAAGAGGCCATTTCAAGAATGAAACGTGCATTGAGTGAATTCGTTGTTGAAGGAATCCATACAACGATTCCGTTCCATTTAAAACTACTAGATCATGAAAAGTTCGTCGAAGGCGGATTTAATACGAAATTCTTGGAATTGCATGATGTGATGAAGTCTATTTAATATCTGGAGGTGTTATTAATGAGCGAGTTTAGTGTCTTGGAAATGGAACAAGGCAATAACGGACATGGGAAAATTGAAATTGCTCCTGAAGTGATTGAGGTTATTGCAGGCATTGCTGCTTCTGAGGTGGAAGGTGTAGCCTCGATGCGTGGTAATTTTGCAACAGGTGTGGTTGAGCGTTTAGGGAAGAAAAACCATGGTAAGGGCGTAAAAGTCGAATTAACAGAGTCAGGAATAAAAGTAGATGTCTATTGTATGATGAAGTTTGGAGTATCCATTCCTTCCGTTGCAGGAAAAGTGCAGGATAATATTCGTCAAGCATTGTTGAATATGACTGCCTTAGATGCTGAAGAAGTAAATATTCATGTGGTTGGGATACAATTTGAAAACCATAAGAATGAACCAGAGAGCATTGACACAGAGATCTAAAACTTGGAAACCAAAGGAGAATATTCCTTTGGTTTTTCTTTATTTGTAATTAAGTCCTAAATAAAAGTGCTTACATATTGGAAAAATAACAACCTTAGAGTGCGAATCATTTTTAGTTATGCTATTATCGTTTATGTGCAACCTATTCGAATACTTATTTACTATTTATGTATGAAAAATAGACAAAAATTAATTAATATCTCTAAAGGAGTTAATTGTATAATGAAAAGAAGAACAGCAAGGGAAAAGGCATTACAGGCACTTTTTCAAATCGATATAAGCAACACTGAGCCATCAGCAGCGATTGAGCATGTATTGGAAGGAGAGGCGGGTGACGAGTACCTATCTAAACTTGTTCTAGGGGTAGTCGAACAAAAAACCTTAATTGACAATTTAATCAGTGAAAATCTAGAAAAATGGTCCATAGAACGATTGGCAACGGTCGATCGAAATTTATTAAGAATAGCTACATATGAAATGAAGTTTTTCCGAAATGAAGTTCCAGAAAATGTTATTTTAGATGAAGCCATCGAAATAGCAAAAATATACGGAGATGACCAATCAAGTAAGTTTATTAATGGTGTTCTATCAAAGGTGAAACAAAAACTTCTTAACGATTAATTGATTGGACGCACTTAAGAAAAAAAGGAGAAGAGAAAATGACAGCTACTATAATTGATGGAAAAGAAATTGCAGCAAAAAAAAGAATGGAAATCGCAGAAGAGGTTAGCAGAATAAAAAACCTTGGGGTAACTCCTGGATTAGCAGTTATTCTTGTCGGAAATAACCATGCTTCTCGGACATATGTAACAAATAAAGAAAAAGCCTGCCAAGAACTTGGGATGAACTCAGTTTTAATTGAAATGCCAGAGGAAGTTTCCGAAGAGGAATTACTCTCAAAAATTGAAGAATTAAATCAGGACGATCATATTCATGGCATTTTGGTTCAGCTGCCAATCCCCAAACACATTGACGAAAAAAAAGTAATTGAATCGATCTCTCCTAATAAGGATGTCGATGGGTTTCATCCGATTAATATCGGCAGGATGATGACAGGGCAGAATGCCTTCTTACCATGTACGCCGTACGGAATTATGGTGTTACTTGAAGAAACAGGTATCTCAATAGCAGGGAAGCATGTTGTCGTGGTTGGGAGAAGTAATATTGTCGGAAAGCCGGTCGGTCAATTATTTTTAAATCAACATGCAACTGTAACCTATTGTCATTCTAAAACTAATGACCTAAAGTTCCATACAAACCAAGCGGATATCCTTATTGCTGCTGTTGGAATTCCGAATTTTATTACAGCGGAGCATGTAAAAGACGGTGCTGTCGTCATTGATGTTGGAATTAACCGTAATGAAGCCGGAAAGCTTTGCGGTGATGTAGCTTTTGCTGAGGTAAGCGAAAAAGCTGGATATATCACGCCTGTTCCAAAGGGAGTAGGACCGATGACCATTACCATGCTTATGTATAATACCTTAAAATCAGCTGCAGAAAGCCTAGACCGCCATTAAGTAGGAAATTGTCCTTATCTTTTATAAATATATATAAGATAAGGACAGTTTTTCGCTAATCGAAGAGTTTTCATTTGACTATTGGTCGAATAAAAAGGAGTTACCTATGCAGGAACAAAGATATTTATCTGTGAATGCTTTAACCAAATACATAAAAAGAAAATTTGATGCGGATCCACATTTACGGGATGTTCATGTTAGAGGTGAAATTTCAAATTTCAAACAGCATTCGAGCGGTCATATGTATTTTACCTTAAAGGATGAAAAAGCCCGCATTCTTGCGGTTATGTTTTCGAGTCAGTCAAGATCAATGAAATTCACACCAGAAAATGGCATGAAAGTAATTGTCAGAGGCGAAATTTCCGTTTATGAACCAAGTGGTCAATATCAAATATATATAAAAGAAATGCGGCCAGATGGTATAGGAGAATTGTTTTTAGCCTATGAACAGCTTAAACAAAGACTAGAATTAGAAGGATTATTTGCGATAGAAAATAAAAAGGTGATTCCTTTGTATCCTAGAACCGTTGGGGTGATTACCTCACCCACTGGAGCGGCGATAAGGGATGTTATTACTACAATTAAAAGACGGTATCCCATCGCTAATATTCTTGTTTTTCCTGCCCTTGTACAGGGTGATCAAGCGGCTCCCTCTATTGCTAAGGCAATTGCTAAAGCAAATAGCATGAATGAAATTGATGTCCTAATCGTTGGACGCGGCGGGGGGTCAATAGAGGAGTTGTGGGCTTTTAATGAGGAACTCGTTGCCCGAGCGATATTTTCTTCAGACATCCCGATCATATCAGCCGTCGGACATGAAACCGACTTTACCATTGCTGATTTTGTAGCGGATTTACGCGCTCCGACCCCAACTGGTGCTGCAGAACTTGCTGTCCCACATATAGATGAGTTATTGGACAGGGTTTTACAGCGGCAAACTCGCCTTCTTCGGACGATGAAGGGAAAATTCCAGTTTGAAAAAGAACGATTAACTCGTGTTCAGAAATCCTATGCCTTTCGCTATCCCCATCGATTATATGAACAAAAGCTTGAGCAGGTTGATAAACTAACGGAAATGCTGGTCCGCGGGACATCCAGGTTGTCCTTAATAAAAAAAGGGCAGCACGAAATTCTTTATAAACGCTTGCAGAGGAATCATCCAAGCGAGGCATTACGAGAAGCACAAAAACGTTTAGACCTAACCAATAAAGAGATGAAACGTGCCATGCAGCAAGTACTTTCAAAAAAGCAAACAGAATTTGAAAGGATCCTTTCGACCTTAGGCGCGTTGAGCCCCTTGAAAATCATGGAACGTGGATATAGTTTAGCTTATTCAGAAGAAAACAGACTAATTAAAAGCATTAATCAAGTTAAAATGAATGAGCGAGTTCAGATTCAATTAACGGATGGCAGTCTTTTCTGTAGAGTTGAGAATAGGAAGGAGAGCGAAAAACGTGACGAATGAAAAGAAAATTTCCTTTGAAGAGGCAATGACTAACTTGGAACGAATTGTGGATAAGCTTGAAGAAGGAGATGTACCGTTAGAAGAAGCAATCATCTTCTATAAAGAAGGTATGGAGCTGTCCAAACTTTGCCATGATAAATTAAAAAGTGTCGAAGAACAATTAACACAAATTATTACGGAGGACGGTCGGACGGAGAGTTTAACGATTGATGAGGAGGAATAAGACTTGGGAACCGGGTTACTAGATGTATTTGCACGAGAATATAAACTTCAGCTTGATTCGGAGCTTCGGACTCTGGTTAATAAGCTTGACGCCCCTCCTATTATTAAGGAATCAATGATCTATTCACTTGAAGCAGGAGGTAAACGAATTCGCCCCCTTTTATTATTCGCTACTCTAGAAGCATTTGGGGTAGACCCAAAAAATGGGCTTCTTGCTGCTTCGGCCATTGAGATGGTTCATACATATTCCCTAATTCACGACGATTTGCCAAGCATGGATAATGATGACCTTAGAAGAGGCAAACCCACAAATCATAAAGTTTTTGGTGATGCTATTGCGATTTTAGCAGGAGATGCTTTATTAACATATAGCTTTGAGGTAATTGGGAATATTCCATCTGAATTCGCTTCAGCAGATACAAAACTAAAATTAGTGATTGAGTTGGCAAAGGCATCTGGAACGGAAGGAATGGTTGGCGGCCAAGTTGCCGATATGGAAGGAGAAGGGAAATCCTTAACTCTCGAAGAACTTGAGTATATACACATCCATAAAACCGGTAAGCTGCTCGGATTTAGTGTTCTGGCAGGAGCGATAATGGCGGGTGCAAATCAGGAACAATTAAAAAATCTTTCCTCTTTCGCCCATCATCTAGGTCTCGCTTTTCAAATCCAAGATGATATTCTTGATTTGGTGGGGAATCAGCAATTAATCGGGAAACCAGTTGGTAGTGATACCTCCAATCATAAAAGTACGTATCCGCAGTTGTTATCATTAGAAGGGGCAATTGCAGCCTTGAATCAACAAATAAATCTATCGAAGCAATATCTCGGTATGACAGGCTTGGATACGACCCTTCTGATGGAAATAACGGAATTAGTTGCTTCAAGAGACCATTAAAAAACGGTATTTGAGGCATTGAAATAAGTGTGTTATAATTGTTTTCATTGTAGAAAACGTTGTCAATGCCGTTATCACTCTCGTGTTAGCGGCTATTTTTTAATCAAAACTTAATTATTTAAATGTGTAATATAACACAATGACAAAAAGAAGAATGCATAAAAGTATGAAAGTGAGTGGTCCAAACATGGATCTGTTATCAATAAAAGACCCAGCCTTTTTAAAAGGCATGTCGAATATCGAATTAGAGGCTTTAAGTCAAGAAATTCGCACATTTTTGATTGAAAAGCTGTCTGTAACTGGAGGCCATATTGGACCGAATTTAGGAGTAGTCGAATTAACCATAGCCTTACATAAATGTTTTAACAGTCCCAAAGATAAGATTATCTGGGATGTGGGACATCAATCTTATGTTCATAAAATTTTAACGGGCAGAGCAAGTGAGTTTGATACATTACGGCAATATAAAGGATTATGCGGCTTTCCTAAACGGATTGAAAGCGAGCATGATGTTTGGGAAACAGGTCACAGTTCTACATCTCTTTCTGCTGCTATGGGAATGGCAATTGCTAGAGATTTAAAAAAGGAAAAATCATTTGTTATTCCAGTTATAGGTGACGGGGCTCTAACAGGTGGAATGGCGTTAGAAGCCTTAAATCATATTGGTCATGAGAAAAAAGATATGATTGTCATTTTAAATGACAATGAAATGTCAATCGCTCCTAATGTTGGTGCACTTCATAATATTCTTGGTCAATTGCGGACGGCTGGAAAATATCAATGGGTGAAAGATGAGCTTGAAGTACTGTTGAAAAAAGTACCTGCAGTGGGCGGGAAATTAGCTGCAACCGCTGAAAGAGTGAAAGACAGCCTTAAATATTTATTTGTTTCCGGTATGTTTTTTGAAGAACTAGGATTTACTTATCTCGGCCCAATTGATGGTCATAATTTTGAAGCATTATTTGAGAACTTCAGCTATGCTAAAAAGACAGAAGGTCCGATTCTTCTCCATGTCATCACTAAAAAGGGAAAAGGCTATCAGCCGGCAGAAAGTGATAAAACAGGTACATGGCATGGAACTGGACCATATAAAATGGACACTGGTGCATTCGTAAAGCCGGTAAAAACACCGCCCCCTGCATGGAGCAGCCTTGTCAGTGAAACGGTTCGAAAGCTTGCCAGGACGGATGAAAGGATTGTGGCGATTACACCAGCTATGCCTGTTGGTTCTAAACTCGAAGGCTTTGCAGGTGAGTTCCCTGAACGAATGTATGATGTAGGGATTGCAGAGCAACATGCTGCGACAGTCGCTGCGGGATTAGCTACACAAAATATGAAACCTTTTCTGGCAATTTACTCAACCTTTTTACAGCGGGCTTATGATCAGGTGGTTCATGATATTTGCCGTCAAAACTTAAATGTCTTTATTGGAATCGACCGGGCTGGATTGGTGGGTGCCGATGGGGAAACCCATCAAGGAGTTTTTGATATTGCTTTTTTAAGGCATATCCCTAATATGGTTTTAATGATGCCAAAGGATGAAAATGAGGGTCAGCATATGGTTTACACCGCACTAAATTATGATGACGGTCCTATTGCCATGAGATTCCCGCGTGGGAATGGACTTGGTGTCCCATTGGATAAGGATTTTCAAGCCATTCCAATTGGGACGTGGGAGGTTCTAAAAGAGGGCGATGATGCGGCTATCCTAACCTTTGGAACCACCATTCAAATGGCCTTAGAAGCAGCTGAGGTACTTGAAAAGAAGGGGATCTCCGTCAAAGTTGTCAATGCCCGGTTTATCAAGCCTTTGGATGGAAAAATGCTGACTCATCTACTTGTGAAAAATATGCCGATTCTTACCATTGAGGAAGCAGTTTTACAAGGGGGGTTTGGTAGTGCAGTTCTGGAGTACGCACAAACCCAAGGATTTTATCACGCGCACATCGACAGAATCGGAATCCCGGACCAATTTATTGAACATGGAGATGTTGACTCACTTCTTAAAGAAATTGGTTTAACAACGGAAGAAGTAATCAAACGGGTTTCTATACTAGCTAGAAAAAAACAACAAAGGGCTTAAGATATGAAAAATAAAGAACGGTTAGACGTTTTACTTGTAGAAAGAGGTTTAATTGAAACCAGAGAAAAGGCAAAACGAACGATTATGGCAGGGCTAGTTTATTCAAACGAAGAGCGATTGGATAAACCAGGAGAAAAGGTGAAAACGGATATTCCACTTAGTATCAAAGGGAAGATCCTTCCGTATGTAAGCCGTGGTGGATTAAAGCTTGAAAAGGCTTTGAAGGTATTTGATGTGAGTGTTACGAACAAAGTATTGCTCGACATTGGATCTTCTACTGGCGGCTTTACCGATTGTGCATTACAGAACGGTGCAAAAATGTCCTATGCTTTGGATGTAGGCTATAATCAGCTTGCTTGGAAACTTAGACAGGATGAACGTGTCGTAGTAATGGAGAGGACAAATTTCCGCTATGTTACACCTGTCGATTTAATTGGAGAGATGCCAAATTTCGCCACAATCGATGTATCGTTTATCTCCTTAACGTTGATATTACCTGTCTTAAAAACACTCTTAGTCCCTGAAAGTGACGTCATAGCACTAGTAAAACCGCAATTTGAGGCTGGACGTGAACAGGTTGGTAAAAAAGGGATCATTCGTGATGAAAAAGTACATTTACAAGTAATTGATAAAATCATTAATTTTGCCTTTCAGCAAGGATACACAATAAAAAACTTATCCTTTTCACCCATCACTGGCGGGGATGGAAACATTGAGTACCTGCTCCATCTAAAATGGGAAGGGGAACGGGAAATTGGAGTTAATCAATTACTTGTCACCCCTATTGAAATTGTAAAGGAATCACACGTGGAACTTAAAACAAAACAAAATTCAGAAGGGTAGGCTGATGCTTATCCTTTTCTTCTTTTGGAATGAAAATTCCCCCCTTTTCACAAGAAAAAATGTACAAGCTTGTAAAAATCGGCTAACATGTTTATAAGAGCGTGTTAGTACATATTACTTAGATGTTTTAACTATTATGGGGTGAAACAATGAACAAAGGCCAACGCCATATAAAAATAAGAGAAATCATTGCTACTAATGATATCGAAACACAGGACGAGTTAGTGGATGAACTAAAAAGTGCTGGCTATAATGTAACACAAGCAACCGTTTCTAGGGATATTAAAGAATTACATCTTGTTAAGGTTCCATTAAGCGATGGACGATATAAGTACAGCTTACCTGCTGACCAAAGATTTAATCCATTACAAAAGTTGAAAAGATCATTAATCGATGCGTTTGTACGGATTGATGCGGCAGGTCATTTGCTTGTCATGAAGTGCCTGCCAGGTAATGCAATGGCAATTGGCGCACTAATCGATAATCTCGATTGGGATGAAATATTAGGGACCATCTGTGGGGATGACACAATGTTAATCATTTGTCGAACTCCGGAAGATACTGAAGTTATCACAAACCGGTTCCTAGATATGCTTTAATTGGGGGAATGTTCCTTGTTAGCAGAATTATCAATTAAAAATTTCGCCATTATCGAAGCCTTATCTGTAACATTTACAAAGGGATTAACGGTTTTAACAGGTGAAACGGGTGCAGGTAAATCAATCATCATTGATGCTATTCATTTATTAGTTGGTGGCAGAGGGTCTGCAGAATTTGTTCGTCATGGTGAGGAAAAGGCGGAAATCGAAGGGCTTTTTCAGATTGATGATAACAAACATCCGGTAATTGCTAAAGCTTTAGAATTTGGGATTGACATTGACGAAGGAACGGTAATCTTACGACGTGATATTGCCCAAACCGGTAAAAGTGTTTGCCGAGTGAATGGAAAGCTTGTGACAATCTCCATTCTCAGGGAAATCGGAGGAACACTCGTTGATATCCATGGTCAGCATGAGCATCAAGAGTTAATGGATGACTCAAGACACCTAACACTGCTAGATCAATTTGGAGCAGATGATATACTACCTTCACAAGGTGAATACCAGCAAGTATTTCGTCGTTATGAGCAAACCTTCCAAAAGTTAAAAGCATTAAGTGAAAATGATCAACAAACTGCCCATCGGCTAGATTTAATACAGTTTCAATTGGATGAAATTCAAAAGGCAAATTTAAAGCTTAATGAAGATGAAGATCTTTTTGAGGAAAAAAGAAAACTAACTAATTTCGAAAGAGTATTTGGAGCCATTCAGTCCAGCCATACAGCCTTGCAGGGAGAACAAAAAGGGCTGGATTGGATTAGTATGGTTATGGGGCACCTAGAAGACGCTGCGGCACTTGATACGGCGTATAAAGACATCTACGAATCTGTCTCGAATAGCTACTACCAATTAGAAGATGCGGCGCGTGCATTAAGAAATGAATTAGATATATTAGAGTTCGACCCGCAACGGTTACATGAAATCGAAGACCGGTTGAATGAAATTAATCAGCTCAAACGAAAATACGGAAAAACAATTCATGAAATATTAGAGTATGCTGCAAATATTGAAGAAGAAATTGAAACATTGCAAAATAAAGAAACACATATAAGCGAATTAGAAAAAGAATTAACTTCTGTAAAAAAAGACTTAATCCTTGAAGCGAAGCAGTTAACTGAAATTCGTCTTAAATGGGCAGATAAACTGACAAGGTTAATACATAAAGAATTAAAAGAATTGTATATGGCGAAAACCGTTTTTGAAATTCGTTTTGAATCAAATACCATTCAATTTACAAAAAACGGTGTGGACCACGTCGAATTTTTTATCTCAACTAACCCCGGAGAACCATTGAAGCCCTTATCAAAGGTTGCTTCTGGAGGGGAATTATCTAGAATTATGTTGGCATTAAAAAGTATTTTTTCCAAGCATCAAGGAGTAACATCCATAATTTTCGATGAGGTTGATACTGGTGTAAGCGGCAGGGTTGCCCAATCAATTGCGGAGAAAATCTATAAGGTGGCTGCCGAATCACAGGTTTTGTGTATTTCGCATCTGCCTCAGGTAGCAGCTATGGCTGATACTCACTTGTTCATTTCAAAGATCATAAAAGGGGGTAGAACGAAAACTTCTGTTACCCCGTTAGAGATTAATGAAAAAATTAATGAAATTGGCCGGATGATATCTGGAACAGAAATAACTGACCTCACTAAAAAACATGCAGAAGAATTATTATATTTAGCTGCTGAAAACAAAAAAAGTGGTAGTCCTTTGACAAGTCACTAAACTGAAACATTTGCCGTAAAAAGGCTAAAATTTCTATATTTTTAATAAAAATTGTAATGCTATCCATTTCGGGTAGCTTTTTTATGTAGAACCAAGTTATAAATGATTGTCAAGGAGGCAAAATTAAAGATGTAGCCATTTCAATGTAATGAAAAGAAGCGAGGAGAGTGAAGAATTTGAAGTTAGAAATAATTAGAAAGATTATTGGTGGAATTCTCCTTGTTTCATTAATTAGCCTTATTTTTTTTCAGCCTATACAGCAATACCTTGCGATACCTAAAACAATTACAGTTTTTGAAGGACAAGACTATAATTTTCAAAAGGCTGCCCCGGTATCAGCCGCTTTGGTTTCTCGCAATTCGAATATTACACTTGATCAAGGAAAACATACGGTTTCAATGAAGGCAACTGAAAATGGAAAAAATGAAATGCTGTTAGAGTTTGCAGGGATTCCTATAAAAAAGGTTGACGTACGCGTCTTAAAGGATTTTAGAGTCATTCCAGGCGGGCAGTCAATCGGCGTAAAATTAAACACAGTCGGCGTTTTGGTTGTGGGCCACCATTTAATCAATACTATATCTGGAAAAAAGTCTCCAGGTGAAATTGCAGGTATAAAAATTGGGG
The DNA here is from genome assembly GCF_051842875.1 of Neobacillus sp. C211. Lineage (NCBI taxonomy): Bacteria > Bacillati > Bacillota > Bacilli > Caryophanales > Bacillaceae > Neobacillus > Neobacillus sp. C211. Next base: position 53,339 of record NZ_JBPXRO010000030.1, on the reverse strand, counting down.
ATATCATTACTGAAATTAACGGTAATAAAATTGAAAAAATGTCAGATGTAGCACCATTTGTACAAACCGCAGGACAAGAAGGAAAACCTCTCGATATGGTTATTAGTCGGGAAAGTGGAAAATTTACTACACAATTAACCCCATTAAAAGACAAAGGGGAAAATATTTATAAGCTTGGTTTATATATTAGAGATTCCGCTGCAGGAATTGGAACAATGACCTTTGTTCATCCACAATCTAAGAAATATGGTGCCCTTGGTCATGTAATATCAGACATGGATACAAAACAGCCAATTGTTGTTGAAGATGGACAAATTGTCCGGTCTACTGTAACTTCCATTGAAAAGGGAAGTAACGGAGACCCTGGTGAAAAACTTGCCCGCTTTTCTTCGGACCGAGAAATCGTTGGTAATATCCAAAAGAACAGCCCATTTGGTATTTTTGGTGAAATGGTAAAAGAATTAAAAAATGGTGTTATGGATAAACCACTGCCTATCGCATTATCACATCAAGTAAAAGAAGGACCCGCAAAGATATTAACGGTCGTTAATGATGACCAAGTAGAAGAATTTGATATCGAAATTGTCAGCACAATCCCGCAAAAGTTTCCAGCAACCAAAGGCATGGTAATAAAAGTAACCGACCCTAAGCTCCTTAAAAAAACAGGAGGTATTGTTCAAGGGATGAGCGGCAGCCCAATTATTCAAGATGGAAAACTAATTGGAGCAGTTACACATGTTTTTGTTAATGATCCAACCTCAGGATACGGGGTACACATTGAATGGATGTTAAATGAAGCTGGAATTAACATATATGAAATGCCAAAAAATAAAGCGAGTTAGGACATTGGAGCAAAATAGGAAAATCCCCCTATTTTGCTTTTTACATAAACATTTTTCGACAAAAAACATCCATATTTTGGAAATGACGCAGTTTACGTCGAAAAGGCGAGAAAAACAAAGAAAAGATTAGATTTTATCACTATTTTAAGAAATATTAAAAAAATGAGAGGAATTTTTGTTGCATTGTCGAATTTCTAATTTAGAATAGAATTAGGAGAATACAACTGATTAGAAATGTTAGATGAAATAGATCTTATGATTTAAACCCGAGGAGGAACTAGAAGTGAAGAAAATTAAAGTTTGTGTCGTTGATGACAATAGGGAGCTAGTTGGACTATTAGAGGACTTTATTTCGTCCCAAGATGATATGGAAGTTGTAGGAATTGCTCATAATGGACAAGAGTGTCTAGAAATGTTATCGACAACGGATCCTGACGTTCTAGTTTTGGATATTATTATGCCGCATCTTGATGGTTTGGCTGTACTTGAGCGCCTCCGTGATCTTAAAAAGGGAGTACTTCCCAACGTTATTATGCTCACTGCCTTTGGTCAGGAAGATGTGACAAAAAAAGCAGTTGAACTTGGTGCTTCCTACTTTATTTTGAAACCATTTGATATGGAGAATTTAGGAAGCCATATTCGACAAGTTAGCGGAAATAACAATTCATTTACACGAAAATCAACATCAACAACTTATCGTTCTCAAACTGAGCAAAAACCTAAAAATTTGGATGCTAGTATTACAAGCATCATTCATGAAATTGGTGTCCCAGCACATATTAAAGGATATCTGTACTTACGTGAGGCCATTTCAATGGTATATAACGATATCGAACTTTTAGGGTCAATTACGAAAGTGCTGTATCCAGATATCGCCAAAAAATATAACACAACAGCGAGCCGTGTGGAACGAGCAATCCGTCATGCCATTGAAGTGGCTTGGAGCCGGGGAAACATTGATTCCATTTCTTCGCTATTCGGATACACTGTCAGCATGTCTAAGGCAAAACCGACGAATTCTGAATTTATTGCCATGGTTGCGGATAAATTGAGGCTGGAACACAAGGCATCTTGAAATAATAATTAATTGTAAGCCTTCATCGAAAGAAATGAAGGCTTTTTTTTTAACACTTAAAGTTGGTGTTTTTATTTATGTTATTTTTTCTCCTCTTTCTCTAATTCCATTAGTTTTTGGATGAGAATATGTTGGGGCATATGCATAATCTGTTCTATAGGCACATTTAACTTTTGGGATAGCTTGATTGCTGTTTCTGGTGATAACTGTAAAGGTTTCATTTGAAATTCCTCCAATTAGAAAGTTGGGAAGTGAAAATATGACTCAGATTTTTGCGCACCGTGGCTATTCGGCTTCTTTTGCAGAAAATACATTAGGAGCCTTTCGTGAAGCAGAAAAAGCAGGTGCAGATGGGTTGGAATTGGATGTTCAGTTAACAAAAGACGGCGAATTAGTTGTCATTCATGATGAAAAAGTAGACCGAACAACGAACGGGAACGGGTTTGTAAAAGATTTCTTATTTAAAGATCTTCGGAAATTGAACGCCAATCTAAAAAGCAAAAAAGAACCTATACCTGCATTAACTGAAGTTCTTGAGTGGCTTACATCCAATAGATTATTATGTAATATTGAATTAAAGAACGGGCTATTTCCCTATAAGGGGATGGAAGAAAAAGTCATTCAACTTGTTCGAAAATTTAATTTAATCGATCGGATTATTATTTCCTCTTTCAATCACTATAGCATTGTCTATAGTTACAGCCTAGCACCTGAAATTGAAATAGCCCCTCTTTTTCTTGAAGGCATCTACATGCCATGGATTTATTCCCAAGCGATCCGAGCTAAGGGGATCCATCCAAAATACTCAGTCATGTCTGATGATGTTATCATAAATACAATAAATAACGGGATTGCCGTACGGCCATATACTGTTAATAAAGAGATAGATATGCATCGCCTTTTTAAGATTAATTGCACGGCGTTTATTACGGATGATCCAGTAAAAGCGTTAAAAATACGAAAACAATATGAAAAGAGACCGTAGAGGCCTCTTTTTATTTTGTATTTTTAAACCTTTTTTGAACCTTGCTTCTTTTTCGGTCTCGATGAAAAATAAATCCTGCCACAAACCCTAGACCGCCGACAAAAAAGATAAACCCAGCTAGAAATTGCACCAATAAATTAGGGAATGGAGCTTGTAAAATCCCGAATAACATATCACGCATTAATTTAATACCAACAGCAGCCAAAATTCCAGGAATCAATACTATGATGAGGGCAATTATTCGCTTCATAAATAAATCCTTCCAGTTTCAAATTTTACTGTAATATCATGTCATATTAAGATTATATCTCATCAAAATATTATTATATAGATAAAATTTGTCAAGGATTGTGTTTGGTTATAAAATAGATATGAAAAAAGTTGCATATTTTTCTTAAGATGATATGAAAAAAATTTCTTAAAGGGGTAGAAAAAATGCAAAATGTCATGATTGTTGGTGCTGGTAAAGGTGGTACGGCAATCTTAAAAATTTTAAAAGAATCTGAAGTATTAAAAGTAAGTGTGGTAATTGATCGGAACTTGGATGCACCGGGAATTTTATTCGCACAAGAAGAGGGGATAAAAACAGGGGAAGACTGGCGCCCATTTTTAGCAGGTTCTATTGATATTATCATTGAAGTAACAGGAAACGATACTGTTTTCCAAGAACTTAGAAAAGCTAAAAGTCAAAATACCATTCTGATTCCAGGAAGCGTTGCATTTCTGGTCGCAAAAATTATGCAAGAAAAAGAGGAGCTAATTGAAAAGCATAAAAATGAATCCTACCAGCAGGAACTAATCTTTAATGCTGCAAATGATGGAATGATTGTTATTGATAAGTACGGAAAGGTCATTTTATTCAACAAACGGGCACAAGAAATCATGGGTGTAAAGAGTGTACAGGCAATTGGGAAATTTGTTGTTGATGTTATTCCAACAACAAGGCTGCCTCAAATTTTAGAAACAAGAAGAATTGAAGCGAACCAAGAAATGGTTCTGAGTAATGATAGAAAAATCATTACGACCCGTATTCCAATTATCGAGGAAAATGGGACCTTAATAGGTGCGTTTGCTGTTTTTAAAGATATTACTGAGGTTGTTAATCTTGCTGAAGAACTTACGGATTTAAAGGAAATTCAAACCATGTTGCAAGCTATTATCCATTCTAGTGATGATGCAATTTCTGTTGTAGATGAAAATGGCAGAGGCATTCTTATTAATCCAGCATACTCCCGTATTACTGGACTGACCCATGATCAGATTATTGGTCAACCAGCTACAGCGGATATTTCTGAAGGGGAGAGTATGCACATGAAGGTGTTGCAAACCAGAAGAGCTGTACGCGGCGTTCCGATGAGAGTGGGGCCAAACAAACGAGAAGTAATAGTAAATGTAGCCCCGATTATCGTAAAAGGGAAATTAAAAGGCAGTGTTGGCGTTATTCATGATATGTCCGAAATAAAATCACTGAATAGAGAATTGAACCGCGCACGACAACTGATCCGCAAGCTTGAAGCGAAATACACCTTTGAGGATATAATTGCTCAATCTGATGAAATGATGCTAGCGATTGAACAAGCTAAACTAGGAGCGAAAACACCTGCAACCGTTCTCCTTAGGGGTGAATCAGGAACCGGGAAAGAATTGTTTGCCCATGCTATACATAATGCAAGCGACCGTAAATATAACAAATTTATCAGGGTCAATTGCGCTGCAATTTCGGAAACATTGTTAGAAAGTGAACTATTCGGCTATGAGGAAGGTGCTTTTTCTGGTGCCATGAGAGGAGGAAAAAGAGGCTTTTTCGAAGAAGCTAATAATGGGAGTATTTTTCTCGATGAAATTGGTGAACTTCCAGTAAATACACAAGCAAAATTACTGAGAGTACTTCAAGAAAAAGAAATTATCCGAGTCGGTGGGACAAAGCCAATTTCCATTAATGTAAGAATTATTGCGGCAACTAATGTCAATTTAGAAAAGGGTATTGCTAAAGGCTCCTTTCGGGAAGACTTATATTATCGTTTAAATCGAATGCCAATCCATATCCCTCCATTAAGGAAGCGAAAAGAGGAAATTCCTCTTTTAAATGAGCGGCTTATTCAAAAAATAAGCCAGGACTATGGACGAAACGTTGAAGGAATCACACCGGCAGCGTTACACCAGTTAATGGATTATGAATGGCCAGGAAATGTTCGAGAATTAGAAAATATTCTTGGCAGAGCGATTATTTTTATGAATTATTATGAGCTCCTTATTGATGTTCATCACCTACCAGAGTTAAAAAATAAAAAAAGCACAAATGAACCCTCTTTAAGCTACAGTAACGATTCCTTTGTGATAGACCGTTCCTTATCAGATATGATAGATGAATATGAGACGAAAATTATTAAGCAGACACTTCTTCGCTTAAATGGAAATAAGACATTGACAGCGAAAACGCTGGGATTGTCTGTGAGGAATTTATATTATAAGCTTGAAAAATACAACATTGAAAAGAATAGCATGCAATAAATTTCGTATTATGAAAAATGTTTCACACTTTAGAATGAATAATAAAGCGTTTTCATGGGGATTTGTTTGGCACGGAAATTGCATATTACATTATGGGAGTTGCAGTAAGAGGAGAAAGGGTTGATGACAACTTGTTGCTGGATTCACTAATTAACAAAGCAGCCCAAGTAAGTTCAAACACTGTTGCAGTTGCTGCTGCAGAAGATCTAGAAGTCATTGAAGCGGTTATAGCTGCATTAGACCGGAATCTTGCCAATTTTATTCTATTTGGTGATGAAGAAAAAATAAATTCAATTATTGAATTAAAAAAACAGAAAAACATTAGAAATAATTATCTAAAAGTTATCAATGCAAATTCTAATGCTGCTGCTGCAGAATTAGCTGTAAAGGCCGTTTTTAACAAAGAAGCAAATGTCTTAATGAAAGGTAATATTCCAACCAATATTTTCTTAAAAGCAGTCTTGAATAAGGAATACGGACTTAGGACTGGAAATGTTTTATCACATATAGCTGCATTTGAGGTTCCAGGTTTCAATCGTTTTACGATTGTAACAGATGCTGCAATGAATATTTCTCCCGATTTAGAAGAGAAAGCACAAATTATTAAGAATGCTGTTTCCCTTGCGAGGTCGATTGGAATAGAAATACCTAAAGTGGCTCCTATTGCTGCCGTGGAAGTAGTTAATCCGGCAATGCAGGCTACCTTAGATGCAGCATTATTAACTGTGATGAATAAACGAGGACAAATATCTGATTGTATAGTAGATGGCCCGTTAGCTTTAGATAATGCCGTATCAACACTGGCTGCCGAACACAAAGGAATTCATAGTGAAGTGGCGGGAAATGCAGATATTTTATTAGTACCAACTATCGAAGTAGGTAATGTATTATATAAATCATTAATATATTTCGCAAATGCAAAAGTCGGTGCGGTAATAGCCGGGGCAAAGGCACCAATTGTGTTAACGTCCAGAGCTGATTCTGCTGAAAGTAAGCTTTATTCTCTTGCACTGGCATTATGCTGTGCAACAACAAATAGATAGTCAATAATCGAGGAGGAATTTTACATGGAAATTTTCAAGTACTTAGAACAATACGATTATGAGCAAGTAGTATTCTGCCAGGATAAACAATCAGGATTAAAAGCAATTATTGCTATTCATGATACAACTTTAGGGCCAGCATTGGGTGGAACACGTATGTGGACTTATGCATCTGAAGAAGCTGCAATTGAAGATGCCCTACGCTTAGCAAAAGGAATGACTTATAAGAATGCTGCCGCAGGATTAAATCTTGGTGGAGGTAAAACGGTTATCATCGGCGATCCAAGAAAAGATAAAAATGAAGCCATGTTTCGTGCATTTGGCCGTTACATCCAAGGACTAAACGGCAGATATATTACAGCAGAAGATGTTGGTACAACAGTCGCTGATATGGATTTAATTCATGAAGAGACAGATTTTGTAACTGGAATTTCACCGGCATTTGGCTCATCAGGTAATCCTTCCCCAGTAACTGCTTTCGGTGTTTACCGCGGTATGAAAGCAGCGGCAAAAGAGGCGTTTGGAACAGATTCACTTGAAGGAAAAGTAGTTGCTGTTCAGGGTGTTGGAAATGTAGCCTATACACTTTGTGAATATTTGCATGAAGAAGGGGCTCAACTTATTGTAACGGACATTAATAAAGAGGCGGTTAACCGTGCTGTTGAAGCATTTGGTGCACTAGCGGTCGACCCTGATGAAATTTATGGTGTAGAATGTGATATCTATGCTCCGTGTGCTTTAGGGGCAACAATTAATGATGAAACGATTCCACAGCTAAAAGCAAAAGTTATTGCTGGTTCAGCTAACAATCAATTAAAAGATACCCGTCACGGTGATATCATCCACGAAATGGGAATTGTTTATGCTCCCGATTATGTTATTAATGCTGGCGGGGTAATCAATGTTGCTGATGAACTCTATGGCTACAACCAAGAACGGGCAATGAAAAAGGTTGAACAGCTTTATGCAACGATTGAAAAAGTAATTGAAATTTCAAAACGTGATGGTATTCCAACATATGTAGCAGCGGACCGGATGGCAGAAGAAAGAATTGCAAGGATTCGTAATTCAAGAAGCCAATTCCTGCAAAATGGCCACCATATCTTAAGTCATAGAATATCTAGATAGGCACTACTTTTTTAAAAAATATATTCGCAGAGCGCTGAATGGGAATTCAGCGTCTTTGCCTTTCATAGGGCACTTATAGTTATATTAAATTACCATACGACTTCAACCATAAGAAATCCAAAATGGAGGTCAAATACGTTGCAAGATAATGAATATCGGATTCTCGTCATCAACCCTGGCTCGACATCCACGAAAATTGGGGTTTTCGATAATGATATTTCCATTTTAGAAAAAACAATTCGTCATGATTCAGAGGATATAAACTCTTTTGCAAATATAATTGATCAATACGAATTTAGAAAAACAACAATTTTGGAAATACTGGATAATGAAGGTATAAATATTTCCAAACTGTCTGCTGTATGTGGCCGTGGAGGTTTGCTTAGACCAATTGAAGGTGGAACTTATGCCGTTAATGATGTGATGTTAGCTGATCTTCGGTCTGGTTATGCCGGACAGCATGCATCAAATCTTGGCGGAATCATTGCATACGAAATTGCTTCTGGACGAAATATTCCCTCCTTCATCGTTGATCCTGTTGTTGTTGATGAGCTTGAACCACTAGCGAGAATTTCTGGATTTTCCTTAATTGAACGGAAAAGTATCTTTCATGCCTTGAATCAAAAAGCAGTCGCAAGAAGGGTAGCAAAGGAATTAGGGGAAAAATACAATGACTTGAATTTAATTGTTACCCATATGGGTGGTGGGATTACCGTTGGTATCCATAAACATGGTAAGGTAATTGATGTTAATAATGGTCTTCATGGAGATGGGCCATTTAGCCCCGAACGTGCTGGAACCGTTCCAGTTGGGGATTTAGTAGCACTTTGTTATTCGGGGGAATATTACCGTGATGAAATAATGAAGATGCTTGTAGGCCAAGGTGGCCTTGTTGGCTACCTAGGAACTAATGATGCGGTAAAGGTAGAACAAAGAATAGCAGCTGGTGATGATGAGGCAAAGCTTGTATATGATGCAATGGCCTATCAAGTAGCAAAGGAAATTGGGGCTGCGAGTGCTGTATTATCAGGAAAAGTAGATGCAATTATATTGACTGGCGGCCTTGCTTACGGAAAAGGATTTGTGAAATCTATCACCGACCGAATTAATTGGATTGCTGATGTTATTGTTCAGCCTGGGGAAAACGAACTTCAAGCTCTAGCTGAAGGAGCACTACGAGTCTTACGCGGTGAAGAAGAGGAAAAAGTTTATCCGGGTAAATTTAAAACAGCTAAAATTTAAGGTACTTGGGGAGGAAAGAAAATGGCACAAGAATATGATTTGGTCGTTCTTGGCGGGGGAACTGGTGGCTATGTAGCTGCCATTAGGGCCTCTCAGCTTGGATTGAAAACAGCTATTGTAGAAAAAGGAAAACTTGGCGGGACATGTTTACATAAAGGATGTATTCCAAGTAAAGCGCTCCTTAGAAGTGCGGAAGTTTATGCAACAACCAAACATAGTAAAGATTTTGGAGTTATCACGAGTGATGTAACGGTTGATTTTAGTTTAGTACAGGATCGGAAAAATAAAATAATTGATCAACTTCACAATGGAGTTCAGCATTTAATGAAGCAAGGCAAAATCGATGTCTATGAAGGATTAGGCAGAATCTTAGGGCCATCCATCTTTTCACCGATGCCGGGAACCATTTCTGTTGAAATGAATAACGGGAAAGAAAACGAAATGCTGCTTCCGAAAAATGTAATTGTCGCAACAGGTTCTAGACCGAGGACACTTCCAGGGCTTGAAATTGATGGAGAATATATAATGTCCTCTGATGAAGCATTGCAGTTAGAAACACTTCCAAGTTCCATCATAATTGTTGGTGGGGGTGTAATTGGAATTGAATGGGCGTCTATGTTATCGGATTTTGGTGTGTCAGTAACGGTTATTGAGTATGCTGACTGCATTATTCCGACAGAAGACAAGGAAATATCAAAAGAAATGCAGCGCTTAATGAAGAAAAAGGGAATTAAACTTGTCACAAGTGCAAAAGTGCTCCCAGAAACGTTGGTTAAGGATAATGGCGTGGCGATTTCTGCAGAAGTTAAAGGTGCATTGAAAGAGTTTAAAGCAGAAAAAATTCTAGTTTCGGTTGGACGTCAAGCAAATACAGAAGGAATTGGGCTTGATAATACAGAAATACAAGTGGAGAAGGGTTTTATTTTAACAAATGAATTTTTTCAAACAAAAGAATCACATATTTATGCGATTGGTGATGTGATTGGTGGATTACAACTGGCCCATGTTGCTTCACATGAAGGGATTGTAGCTGTTGAACATATCGCTGGGAAAGATCCTTCTCGATTTGACTATAATTTGGTCTCTAGATGTATTTATAGTAATCCGGAAGTTTCAAGCGTCGGGATAACAGAAGATCAAGCAATAGAAAAAGGTCATAAAGTGAAAATTGGAAAGTTTTCTTTCCGTGCTATTGGGAAGGCACTTGTTTTTGGAGAATCTGATGGCTTTGTAAAAATTGTTGCTGATGAGGAGTCCAATGATATTCTTGGGGTGCATATGATTGGTCCACATGTAACGGATATGATTACCGAGGCAGGACTTGCGATGGTATTAGATGCGACACCTTGGGAAATTGCACATACAATTCATCCACACCCAACTTTGTCAGAGGCAATTGGTGAGGCTGCACTCGCAGTTGATGGGAAAGCAATCCATTCTTAATAAAAGCAAAAGTTTAAATCTTTGAAAAAGTGTTAGTGTCTAGCTACAGTGCCTAGGGGCTCGAGACATAAGCCAATCGCTTCGGAAGGCAAAAAGCACGCCTTCTGTCAGCGCTAGTCTTATGCTTGTCGCCCCTGAACAAGGCACTTCCGCTTTTCGAATAACGAACAATAGGGAGGTATGAAATAAATGACAGAAAAGCGTCATGATGCTTTAGGTTTAAGCGACGGAAAAGTATTGGAAATGTATGAAACTATGCTTTTAGCCCGCCGAATTGATGAACGGATGTGGTTATTGAACCGTGCTGGTAAAATACCATTTGTTATTTCTTGTCAAGGTCAAGAAGCAGCACAGGTGGGAGCAGCATTTGCACTAGATCGTGAAAAAGATTATGTTCTTCCGTATTATCGTGATATGGGGGTAGTATTGGCTTTTGGTATGACCCCAAGGGAACTGATGCTATCCGGTTTTGCAAAAGCAGAAGACCCTAACTCTGGTAGTCGGCAAATGCCTGGCCATTTTGGCCAAAAGAAAAATCGGATTGTCACAGGTTCTTCGCCAGTTACAACTCAAGTTCCACATGCAGTTGGAATTGCCCTTGCCGGGAAGATGGAAAGGAAAGACTTGGTAACGTTTGTAACATTTGGAGAGGGTTCCTCTAACCAAGGGGATTTCCATGAGGGGGCAAACTTTGCAGGTGTACATAAACTTCCAGTTATCTTTATGTGTGAAAATAACAAGTACGCGATCTCTGTCCCAATCGAAAAACAATTAGCATGTGAAAAGGTTTCAGATCGTGCAATTGGATATGGTATGCCTGGCTTTACTGTTAATGGGAACGACCCATTAGAAGTTTATAAAGTCGTAAAGGAAGCAGCGGAGCGTGGCCGTCGTGGGGAAGGCCCTTCATTGATTGAAACCATATCGTATCGTCTAACTCCACACTCTTCTGATGATGACGACCGTTCCTACCGTGCTCCAGATGAGGTTGCAAAAGCCAAAACACAAGACCCAATTATAACTTTTGGGGCCTATTTAAAGGAAACTGGTGTCATGGATGATGAGATGGAAAAGGAAATAAATGACCGTGTGATGAAGCAAGTGAATGAAGCGACTGACTATGCAGAAAATGCTCCTTATTCTGCACCTGAAGAAGCACTGAAATATGTTTATGCGGACTTGTAAGGGGGATGTAACATGGCGATAATTTCATATATAGATTCAATCACAATGGCAATGCGAGAAGAAATGGAACGAGATCCAAGGGTATTTGTCCTTGGTGAAGATGTTGGCGTAAAAGGCGGTGTGTTTAAGGCGACGCAAGGATTGTATGAGCAATTTGGGGAAGAGCGTGTCATTGATACACCACTTGCCGAATCAGCAATTGCTGGGGTTGGAATCGGTGCAGCGATGTACGGCATGCGGCCGATTGCCGAAATGCAATTTGCCGACTTTATTATGCCGGCAGTTAATCAAATTATCTCGGAAGCAGCAAAAATCCGCTATCGCTCCAATAACGACTGGAACTGTCCGATGGTTATTCGTGCGCCATACGGCGGGGGTGTTCATGGTGCACTTTATCATTCCCAGTCAGTTGAAGCTGTTTTTGCTAATCAGCCTGGATTGAAAATTGTGATGCCCTCCACACCTTACGATGCGAAGGGACTATTAAAAGCTGCCGTCCGTGACAATGATCCGGTATTATTCTTCGAACATAAACGGGCCTATCGATTAATTAAAGGTGAGGTCCCGACTGATGATTACACTCTTCCAATCGGAAAAGCGGATGTAAAGCGCCAGGGAGAAGATATTACGGTTATTACTTATGGTCTATGTGTTCATTTTGCCCTTCAAGCCGCTGAAAAATTAGCGAAGGATGGAATCTCAACACATATTCTTGATTTGAGGACCGTGTATCCACTTGATAAAGAAGCAATCATTGAAGCTGCATCGAAAACGGGTAAGGTCCTTCTTGTTACAGAGGATAACAAAGAAGGCAGCATCATTAGCGAAGTCTCTGCGATCATAGCTGAAAATTGCTTATTTGAATTAGATGCACCAATTATGCGCTTAGCTGGACCGGATGTACCGGCAATGCCGTATTCTCCAACAATGGAAAAATTCTTTATGGTAAATCCGGATAAAGTCGAAAAAGCCATGCGCGAGCTTGCTGAGTATTAAACGAAAAGCGGAGGCGACTTGTTCAGCCCCGATAAGCGATGGAGGTCTTGACGGTGAAGTCGTTTTTGATTTCATTGGCAGGACCGAAGCGACTCGAGGGGCTAGGCGCCGGAGCTGGACAATAGGAGGTTGTAAAAAGTGGTAATTGAACAAATCAAAATGCCTCAGTTAGGGGAAAGTGTAACCGAAGGTACGATTAGTAAATGGCTCGTATCCGTTGGCGATAAAGTAAATAAATACGACCCCCTAGCAGAGGTTATGACAGATAAGGTAAATGCAGAAGTTCCATCCTCCTTTACAGGTGTGGTTAAGGAGTTAATCGCTGAAGAAGGTGAAACATTAGCAGTTGGTGAAATGATTTGCACAATTGAAATGGAAGGTGGAACTCCCCAGGAAACTGCTGCTTTAGTAACAAGCGGTGCCGCTGTACAAAGCGCTGCAGTAAGTGTAGAACCAGTGGACCAAGGAAACAAGGCCCGTTATTCACCTGCAGTTCTAAAAATTTCTCAAGAGCATGGGATCGATTTAACAAAGGTGTCAGGCACCGGTGCTGGCGGGCGAATTACTAGAAAAGATCTATTAAAATTAATTGAATCAGGAAAAATTCCAGTTGCAGAACAAAATGTTGAAGCTAACCAAGAGACAGCAGTTGTGGAAGCACCAACACAAGCAGCATCTCAGTCAGTTTCTACGCCTACAGTATCTGCACAATCTGTCAATATTCCGGTTGCAGTTGGTGATATTGAAATCCCTGTGACAGGCATCCGCAAAGCGATTGCCGCTAATATGCTGCGCAGTAAACACGAAGCACCGCATGCCTGGACAATGATTGAAGTGGATGCAACTAATTTGGTGGAGTACCGCAACTCCCTCAAAGATGAATTTAAGAAAAAAGAAGGCTTCAATTTAACTTTCTTCGCTTTCTTTGTCAAAGCCGTTGCGCAAGCACTGAAAGAATTCCCGCAAATCAATTCGATGTGGGCGGGAGATAAAATCATCCAAAAGAAAGAAATCAATATTTCGATAGCAGTGGCAACGGATGATGCTCTCTATGTTCCTGTCATTAAACAGGCAGATGAAAAAACAGTTAAGGGGATTGCACGTGAAATCTCTGAACTTGCAGTCAAAGTGAGAACAGGCAAGCTAAGATCAGAAGATATGCAAGGCGGAACCTTCACAGTAAACAACACAGGTTCATTCGGCTCTGTTCAATCAATGGGTATCATCAATTATCCGCAAGCAGCCATTTTGCAAGTGGAGTCCATCGTCAAGCGTCCAGTTGTCATGAATAATGGAATGATTGCTGTCCGTGACATGGTGAATTTATGTATGTCACTTGATCATAGAGTGTTGGACGGACTTGTTTGCGGCCGATTCCTACAACGCGTAAAAGAAATACTTGAAAATACATCAAAATCAACAACTTCGATTTATTAAACAAAACAACCGCTACCATGCTTGGCAGCGGTTATCTTGTTTTTAATTGCTTGAATTGTGTTTGTACCATAAAATAGTACTTAGTAGAATTAATTGAATTTTATTTCAATTATGTATAATGGGGGGGGATGAAAAGTTTGGAAAAAATAAAGAATCAGTCTTTTCCTTCAGGATCCACACATGAATGGAAAACTAAAGCAGAGCAATCTTTAAAAGGAAAAACGGTTGAATCCTTACAAACTACTACATATGAAAACATTATTTTGAAACCGCTTTATACCCATCAAGATGAGCGACCAGTACCTGATTTTCCAGGAGGTTCAGATTTTAGAAGAGGGACCTATCCGTTAGGTTACTTGACGAATGACTGGGTGGTCGCCCAACAACTATCCTATCAAACCGCAGAAGAGTTGGAGCAGAAACTCAGACAATCATTTAATAAAGGCCAAACGGCTATTTCATTTAAAGTCTCAAAAGCTTTACTAGATGTCGAAACAAACCTAGCAAAATTATTAGGAGAATTCTATTGTCAATATCCATTCTCAATTAACGCAAAAAGTTTACAAATTACTTTTCTTTCGGAATTAGAAAGAATGGCGGTTCAAGAAGGGGCTATCGACAATCTCCGAGGATATATTGGGGCTGATCCCGTCGCCATTTTCGCTGAAGAGGGGTGTATTTCTGAGGGATTTTTCAATGATTGGGTAAAAAACATTGTCCACTCAAATGAGAAATTACCTAATGTGCGTACAATTCTAATAGATACTGCTCCATATCATAATGGTGGGGCGAGCGCTGTTCAAGAACTAGGGATCGCAATGGCTGAAGGGATATTTTATCTTGAAAACTTTCAGAATGCAGGCATGGAACTGGATGAAATCTTTACAAAAATGATCTTCCAATTTTCGATTGGCAGCAATTTTTTTATGGAAATCGCAAAACTTCGCGCCGCTCGTGTACTGTGGAATCGAATAAGTAATGTTTACGGATCTTCTGATGATATGGGCAGGATGCATATAGCTGCTGAAACTTCTTCTTTCACAAAAACAGTAAATGACCCGTATGTTAACCTTCTGCGTGCTGGAAATGAAGCATTTGCGGCCGTGGTTGGGGGCGTTCAATACTTGCATGTGCGACCCTTCGATGATCTCACAGGTTCGACTTCGTTTTCGGAAAGAATTGCTAGAAATACTCAACTTCTTTTGAAGGAAGAGGCACATCTAACAAAAGTGATAGATCCTGCTGGAGGTTCTTGGTATATAGAAGAACTAACCAATGACTTAGCTGAAAAAGCTTGGGGATTTTTTCAACAAATTGAAGCAAATGGTGGCATTCTAGAAACTTTAAAATCAAATTGGCTGCAGCAGGAGATTGCTGTTGTCTATGAAAAAAAGAATCAAGATGTTCAAACAAGAAAGAAAAGCATTGTTGGAACAAATGTCTACGCTAATCTGGATGAAATTGTTACGCATAAAAAAACTCAAACGAGAAATTCATATTTTACTACTATGGAAAAATCGTTAATAAAAATGGAGGCCATTCCGGATCTGAGATTGGCAGAACCATTTGAAGAATTGCGAAAAAAGGCAAAGGATCTCGAAGAAAAATTAGGCTCAAAGCCGACTGTAGGGATGATTTGTCTTGGTGGATTAAAGCAGCATAAAGCAAGACTTGATTTTATGAAGGGCTTTCTTGCAGCAGGCGGTTTGAGAGCAGCCGAAAGTAAGCCGATATTATCTTTAGAGGAAGCTAGACAATTTATTTTAGAAACGCCTGCCAAGTATTATTGCTTATGCGGTACGAATGAACAATATGAAATAATCGGTTATGAAATCCTGCCTGCTCTAAAAACTGAATTCCCTGAGTTGATTTTTTACTTAGCAGGCCTTCCAGAAAAAGAGGAACTGGACCAATGGAAGGATGCTGGTATTAAGCAGTTTATCCATATGAAAAGCAATTGCTACGAAACGCTAACGTCAATCCTTAACGACCTGGAGGTGAGCAAGGTTGAAGAAACAAAAGCCTGATTTTCAAAATATTTCTTTATTTGACGATCAAAGTTTTATGACCAAAGAAGAGTGGCAGCAAAAAGTACACCAAGAGATAAATACCTCGATTGATGATTTACTGTTCGAGACAAATGAACAAATCAGTTTAAAACCGCTCTATACAAAAGAAGATCGTGAAGACCTTGAGCATATAGACAATCTGCCGGGACTCCCTCCTTATACAAGAGGGCCTTATCCAACGATGTATGTTAATCGGCCGTGGACAGTGAGACAATATGCAGGCTTTTCAACTGCAGAGGAAAGCAATGCCTTTTATCGCAGAAATTTAGCGATGGGGCAAAAGGGATTATCGGTTGCCTTTGATTTAGCCACTCACCGCGGCTATGACTCTGATCATCCACGTGTTGTCGGAGATGTCGGTAAAGCAGGGGTGGCCATTGATTCTATCCTTGATATGAAGACGTTATTTGAGGGGATACCTTTAGACCAAATGTCCGTTTCAATGACCATGAACGGGGCGGTTCTACCCATTCTTGCTTTTTTCATCGTGACGGCTGAAGAACAAGGTGTAAGTCAGGAGAAGCTGGCTGGAACCATCCAAAATGACATTTTAAAGGAATATATGGTTCGTAATACTTATATTTACCCTCCGGAAATGTCAATGAAAATAATAGCTGATATTTTTGAATATACGTCAAAATACATGCCAAAGTTTAATAGTATTAGTATTTCGGGCTATCATATGCAGGAGGCTGGTGCACCAGCTGATTTAGAACTAGCTTATACACTAGCGGATGGTCTGGAATATGTACGTACGGGTCTAAAGGCAGGAATTGAAATAGATTCATTTGCACCAAGATTATCCTTTTTTTGGGCAATTGGGATGAATTATTTCATGGAAGTAGCTAAAATGCGTGCCGCTCGATTGATTTGGGCAAAAATGATGAAATCTTTTCATCCGAAAAATGAAAAATCATTAGCGTTACGCACCCATTCGCAAACATCTGGCTGGAGTTTGACAGAGCAAGATCCTTTTAATAATGTTACACGTACATTAATCGAAGCACATGCTGGGGCAATGGGGCATACCCAATCCCTGCATACAAACGCCTTGGATGAAGCGATTGCACTGCCAACTGATTTTTCTGCTCGGATTGCTCGTAACACGCAATTGTTTTTGCAAGAAGAAACGGGGATTACAAATGTTATTGATCCGTGGGCAGGCTCCTATTACGTTGAAAAATTGACAGATGAATTGGTTAATAGAGCATGGACACATATTGAGGAGATTGAAGGTCTAGGTGGCATGGCTAAAGCCATTGAGACTGGGCTTCCAAAAATGAGAATTGAAGAGGCAGCCGCTAGAAGGCAAGCGCAAATTGATTCTGGAAAAGAAGTCATCATTGGTGTCAACCGTTATCGCCTTGAGAAGGAAGAAGCAATTGATATTTTAAATATCGATAATACAGCAGTTCGATTGAAACAAATTGAAAAATTAAATGTATTAAAAGCTAATCGTGATGACAAAAAAGTGGAAGAAACGATAACCGCTTTAACGAAAGCAGCGGAAACAGGTAAGTACAACCTCTTGGAGCTTGCTGTCCAGGCGGCAAGAGCGAGGGCAACTCTTGGGGAGATTTCCGATGCCATCGAAAAAGTAGCAAATCGACATAAAGCGGTCATCCATGCAATTAGCGGAGTATATAGTAAAGCTTTTAGTAATGAAGAAGAAATTTTGATAGTAAAAGAAATGTCCGACGAATTCCTGAAGAATGAAGGTAGAAGACCCAGAATTCTGATTGCAAAAATGGGTCAGGACGGACATGACCGCGGGGCAAAGGTCATCGCCACTGCATTTGCTGATTTGGGGTTTGATGTTGATATTGGTCCATTATTCCAAACACCAGAAGAAACGGCCTTGCAGGCAATTGAGAACGATGTCCATGTCATTGGTATGAGCTCGCTTGCTGCTGGGCACAAGACGCTATTGCCACAATTAGTGGCTGAACTGAAAAAACTAGGACGTGAAGATATCTTAGTTGTTATTGGTGGTGTTATTCCAGCACAGGATTACCAATTTTTATACGATAACGGAGCAGTGGCTATTTTTGGACCTGGGACAGTGATTCCGATAGCAGCACAAAAAGTAATCAAGGCAATTTACCTTCAACTCGGTTATGAGGAAGTGGCAGAGTAATGGCTGCAGATCAAAAACCCGAATGGAGCGATCCAAGAAAGCCCGAACTTTGCTCAAGTTTGGTAAGAAAAGGGGAGGAACTTGAAGGTCAAGCAACTTCTTTGCAAAAAAATATTCGATTTAAAAAACGTAACTCTTCAGAACCAGAAGTTGAAGAATTATTTGACGGGGTGCTAAAAGGAAACAGAGGCTTGCTTGCTCGTGCTATTACTCTTGTAGAAAGTAATGCAGAGCATCATTTCCAAAAATCACAAGAGTTACTGCAAAGATTGCTGCCTTACAGCGGAAACTCGATAAGGGTTGGAATTACTGGGGTGCCTGGTGCTGGGAAAAGTACTTTTATCGAAGAGTTTGGAATGTATCTCTGCAGTTTGGGTCTAAAGGTGGCTGTATTAGCAATTGATCCAACTTCGAGTATCTCGGGTGGTAGTATTTTGGGAGATAAAACGCGTATGGAACAGTTAGCAAGGAATCCACGTGCGTTTATCCGTCCGTCACCATCGGCAGGAAAGCTCGGTGGTGTTCATCGAAAAACAAGAGAATCGATGCTGCTATGTGAGGCAGCGGGATTTAATGTGATATTAATAGAAACGGTCGGCGTCGGACAAAGTGAATTTATCATCAGGGATATGGTCGACTTTTTTATGCTGCTGGTGCTGACTGGGGCAGGTGATGAACTGCAAGGCATGAAGAAAGGGATCCTGGAGCTTGCTGATGCGATAATTGTCCATAAAGCAGACGGGGATAATAAACAAAAGGCAGAATTGACAAGGAAAGATTATAATCGAATCCTTCACTTTCTGCAGCCATCGACAAAAGGTTGGATTTCAAAAGCCCATACCTGTTCATCTTTGACTCAAGAAGGAATTGATAAGATATGGGAAGTTATTCAAGCTTTTGAATCGAGAGGAAAGTTCACTGGAGTCTTGGAAGATAGAAGGAATGCCCAATCAAGAGAATGGCTCCATGCAATGATTACGGATCAGTTGCACTATCATTTTTATCACCATCCTGAGATCATGAACCAGCTGCCAAAATTAGAGAATGAAGTAATTACCGGTGGAAAGACAGTCGCTTCTGCAGTGGAAAGTCTTTTTAAGACTTTTTTTCAAAAAAAAGAATAAGCTGCCACAAGTATTGATATTTGATAATCAGACATTTTTACTGTTAATATGTAGATATAGTCATAAATCTAAGGAGTGAATTTAATGAGCATGGATTTTAATTTTTTTATGAATGATGTTGTTAGCCAGGCACGTCAAGAAATCGTGTCTGCCGGATATAAAGAGTTGAAAACACCTGCAGATGTAGAGGAAGCACTTGAACAAAAAGGGACCACTTTAGTAATGATTAATTCAGTATGTGGTTGTGCGGGTGGTGTTGCACGTCCTGCAGCAGCACATGCCTTACATTATGATAAGCGCCCGGATCACTTTGTCACTGTTTTTGCTGGACAGGATAAAGAAGCAACCGAAAAAGCAAGAAGTTATTTCACTGGCTATCCGCCATCCTCCCCATCATTTGCCCTTTTAAAGGACGGCAAGATTATTACAATGGTTGAAAGACATCAAATCGAAGGTTTTGATCCAGCAACAGTCGTGTCAAAACTCCAAAAAGAATTTGATGAATATTGCGAAGAAGTTTAATATAAGATTCCGAATGAAGGAAAGGCCAAATCATCAATTGATTTGGCCTTTTGTTCTTGTCAAAATGATATTTTTAATGTATATTTATTAATTATTTTGCAATTTTAATCATATTAAAGGGGAGATTTTAGCATGAAGGATTTATTAAAAAATTATTTAGAAATTATTATGCATAGATTATGGGAGATAAGTGATTCTTTGTATCATCATCCTGAATTAGGGGATCAAGAATTTGAATCTAGCAAACAGTTAATAGAATTCCTTGAGGAACATAAATTTGTAGTTGAAAAAGGAATTGTTGGCCGAGCTACTGCTTTTAAAGCGGTATACGACTCTAAGAAGGAGGGACCAACGATTGCCTATTTATCGGAATATGATGCATTGCCTGTGGTTGGACATGGGTGCGGTCATAATCTGATTGGAACGATGAGTGCCGGGGCTGGAGCTCTCTTAAGTAAAGTGGTAGATGAAATTGGCGGACGTGTAGTTGTATTAGGAACACCTGCTGAAGAAACAAACGGTGCAAAAGTTCCAATGGCTGAACAAGGTATTTTTGATGGTATCGATGCAGCTATGATTTTACACCCGGCTGATGAATCTTATGAGAGTGGTGATTCATTAGCGATGGATGCGATTCAATTTGACTTCCGTGGCAGAACAAGTCATGCAGCAGCTTCTCCAGAGAAGGGAATTAATGCACTGGATGCTGTTATACAATTATTTAATGGCATCAATGCACTTCGTCAACATGTGACTTCTGATGTTAGAATCCATGGGATTATTAAAGAAGGCGGAGTAGCAGCCAATATTGTCCCAGATAAAGCAGTAGCTCAGTTTTATGTTCGAGCAAAGGATCGTACCTATTTAAACGAGGTTGTTCAAAAGGTAATTAATATAGCAAAAGGTGCATCTCTAATGACAGGTGCAGAGGTTCATATTGAAAACTACGAATTGAGCTATGATAATATGGTTACCAATCAAGCATTATCCCAATTATTCACAGACAATCTCTTAGCGGCAGGTGTAAAGCAAGTTAAGAAAGCGAAGGATTCATATGGTTCCATTGATATGGGAAATGTAAGTCATGTTGTTCCTGCGATACATCCTTATATTGGTCTTGATTCGCCTGGACTAATTGCACATACAAGGGAATTTGCCGACTTAACCATCACTGACAATTCCCATCAAATTCTTTCTAGAGGTGCCTTGGCCCTTGCCTTAACAGGATTTGATTTAATAACCAATAAGGAAGCATTGGAAAAAATGAAAAATGAATTTAGGCAAACAGTAGTAGGCAATCATTAACATAATCTCAAAAAGGCATCTCTTCTCAAGGAGGTGCTTTTTATTTGCTTTTAATATTAGTTCAATATATCAAAGTACAGAATTTTTGGAATATTTTTATATTAGGATAATATCTTTTCAAAACAAATCTCATGTGTTAATATTCGTTTTGTTGAATAAAAATTCAAATTCAAATTAGAATAAGCAGATATTATTAATCATAGGAGGAGACATCATGAAAAAAACATTTTTATTTTTTACCATGATTTTAACATTAGTAGTGTTGGCTGCTTGCGGCCAAGGTAATAAGGACGGAGCAAATGGAGAAAAAACAGGAGATAACAAAGTTTTAACAATGGCTACATCAGCTGATTTTGCTCCATTTGAATCAAGAGATCCATCAGGTAAGGTCGAGGGATTTGATATTGACTTAGCCAATGCTATTGCAAAAGAATTAGGTTATAAACTAGAGATTAAAGACATGAAGTTTGATGGTTTAATCGGTGCAATACAGGCTAAACGTGTGGATATGGTACTTGCTGGTATGTCAGCAACAGAAAAACGCAAACAAAATGTTGATTTTTCAACGGCTTATAATCATTCAGGTGAAATGTTTATCACACTTAAAGATTCTAAAATTAAAACTATCGATGATCTTAAAGGAAAAACGGTTGGAGTACAGTTAGGAACCATTCAAGAAGAGGGTGCCAAAACACTTCAAAAAAAGGTTGATTTTACGATTAAGCCGCTAGACAATGCAACAACTTTAATTCAAGAACTATTATCAAATCGTATCCAGGTTGCTTATATGGATAAATCAGTTGCAATAGGATATGTAAAGGAACAAGGTTTAGCTGGATTTGATGATCCAACAACAAGTTCTCCTGGAATGGCAGTTGCATTTCCAAAAGGCAGTGACTTAACTGATGATGTAAATAAGGTCCTTAAAGACATGGAGGAGAACGGAAAACTCCAAGAATTAAAGGACAAGTGGTTAAAAGACCAGCAATAAGCATAAAATGAATGGCTACTAGACTAATGGCGCAAAGAAAATTATAAAGTGAGGTGTAAGGCATGAATTTGGACTTTAGCCAAATTGTGCCTTATATTCCTTTTATTTTAGAGGGAATATGGGTTACATTAAAATTTGTTATTATTTCGATTATTTTAGGTTTTATCCTCGGCACAATTTTAGCTTTGTGTAAAATTTCACGAATCAAAGCATTAAATTGGTTTGGAGATGCATATACATCTATTTTTCGTGGTACACCATTAATTTTACAATTAATGCTAATCTATTTTGCGATCCCGCAATTAACGGGTTATGACATCTCACCATTTTTATCATCAATCTTAGCTTTTGGCTTAAATTCTTCCGCCTATGTTTCGGAGATCATCAGAGCCGGAATTCAAGCGGTTGATAAAGGTCAAACCGAAGCAGCTCAAGCACTAGGTGTTCCTTATCGTCTCATGATGAAGGACCTAATCTTACCTCAAGCACTAAAAAATATCTTACCTGCATTGATGAATGAATTTATTACCTTAACAAAAGAATCAGCAATCGTTTCTACGATTGGTTATCTAGATTTGATGCGTCGTGCGCAAGTTGTCGGAGCGGATACTTATCGTAATTTTGAACCATTAATCTTTGTTGGATTAATCTATTGGATCTTAGTAATGGTGCTGACTTTGGCAGGGAAACGGTTTGAACGGAGGCTGAAGTACAGTGATTAAAGTAGAAAACCTCTATAAACAATTTGGCAATAACGAAGTATTAAAAAATATCTCAACCAATATTGATAGTGGGGAAGTAGTTTCGATTATTGGACCATCTGGATCTGGTAAATCCACCTTTTTACGCTGTTTAAATTTATTAGAGACACCAACGCAAGGGAAAGTTTGGATTAATAATCAAGAGATTACTGATAGCAAAACGAATATAATGAAAGTTCGTGAACAAATCGGTATGGTTTTTCAACACTTTTATTTATTTCCACATCTGTCGGTTTTGGAAAACTTAACCTATGCTCCGATGAAAGTAAAAGGCGAATCGCGAGAACTTGCTGAAAAAAAAGCACGCGAATTGTTAGCTCGTGTGGGGCTTACCGAAAAAGAAAAAGCCTATCCGAATAATTTATCAGGTGGACAGAAGCAGCGTGTTGCCATAGCTCGTGCACTTGCCATGGAACCGAAGTTAATGTTATTTGATGAGCCAACATCAGCGCTAGATCCAGAAATGGTCAAGGAAGTACTTAATGTTATGAAGGATCTTGCTCAATCCGGTATGACTATGGCTATTGTTACACATGAAATGGGATTTGCTCGTGAGGTTTCTGACCGTATTATCTTCCTTGATGAAGGGGTATTACTAGAAGAAGGCTCTCCTGATGAATTTTTTAATAAACCTCGTACAAGCAGAGCAAAGGACTTTTTAGAGAAAGTATTGTAGTAGAATCAATCTTTACTATCAGGATTTCTTGCAAAAAATACTTTAATAGGGATATGCTAAAGATGGTCTAATCGATCATCTTTTTTACTTTTTCTATTTTGGGGAGATTACTATGAAATTTCGCATTGGCTACCGAACAATTAAAACAGCTGTTGGTACTGCTATTTCGATTTTAATTGCGCAGCAGCTTGGACTGGATAATTTTGCTTCCGCTGGCATATTAACCATTTTATGTATTCAGGTGACGAAGCGGAGATCGCTCCGAACAGCAGGAGATCGATTTTTAGCTTGTGTATTAGCGATGCCATTTTCGGCTATATTTTTTGAGGGAATCTCCTATCACCCAATTGTTATTGGGATCATGTTATTTTTCTTTATACCGACGATTGTGATGCTGAAGGCACCTGATGGTATTGTGACCAGCAGTGTCATTATTTTACATATTTATATGGCAGAGAAAATCTCCCTGGCAATTTTTTTTAATGAACTTGGTGTGATCACGATTGGAATTGGCGTGGCACTACTGATTAATCTTTATATGCCGAGCGTTGATAAAAAATTAAAGGACTATCAAAACGAAATTGAGGAGAATTTTAAAATCATTTTCGGTGAAATGGTATGTTATTTACGGACGGGAGATAGTAATTGGGATGGAAAAGAGATTACGGTTAGTGCTCGTTTACTAGATGAAGCTATAACGCTAGCTCTTCAGGATGTTGAAAACCATTTTTTACGAGATGACAATTTATATTTTCATTATTTTAAAATGCGAGGGAAGCAATTTGAAATTATCGAACGTATCTTACCGATAGTCACCTCCATTACACGTACAGTAAAGCAAGGGCATATGGTAGCTGAGTTTCTGGAAGAACTTTCTGAGAATGTTCATCCTGGAAATACAGCTCATATTTATATTGAAAAATTAAGAGAAATGAAAAAGGAATTTGAGGAAATGGAGCTCCCGAAGACAAGAGAAGAATTTGAAACCAGAGCAGCCTTACTTCAACTTGTAAATGAAATGAATGACTATCTGATTATAAAAAGTTCGTTTAAAGGAATAAAAACTTCTTCAAAAGTGAATGAACAGAAAAAGATTGAAGCAAACTAGGAAAAAAAGGCAGGTGGCTGCTTTGATAAAAATCTTATCGCCAATCCTGATTACTTTTTTCATTTCACCATTTTGGCCGTTGGGGCCAAACCCTATGCCAGGCGATCCATTTGTTATTGTTAACAAAAGTAACAATGAAATGGCGTTTATTGATGAAAACAAAGTCCAAACAGTTGTAAGTGTCGGGACGGGTAAAACCCAAGAATTAACTCCGGAAGGTCTTTTCACTATTACGGTAAAGGCAAAAGAGCCTTATTTTCGGAAAGGGAATATTTCTGGAGGGGATCCAAAGAATCCACTAGGGGCCAGATGGATTGGCTTTGATGCAAAAGGAACAGATGGCAGAACCTATGGCATTCATGGGACGAATCAGCCGGCTTCTATCGGTAAATATGTCTCTCAGGGCTGTATCCGCACACAGAATGAGGTTGTTACTTCGCTTTTTCCCTTAATTCCATTAGGAACAAAGGTATTAGTTATCTCTTCCAAAAAATCATTTGAGGCACTTGGCAAAGATAATGGGGCAATACAATAGGGAAAGGGACTGTTCAATTTGAACAGTCCCTTCCTTTTGTATATTTATGATAGAAATGTACCAATTCCGATTAGGAGAGTTGAGGCAAGCATAGCGAATAACATTAAATAAACAATGATTTTTCTCGTTTTCTTACTTTTCATTATGGGTACCTCCTTAACATTTTGGCGCTTTATATCTATTGTACAAGGAAAATCAAAAATGAACAACGGAACAACTAAGTAATTTAGGAAGGATTTATGAACTTTTTCACGAATAAGATAATTGTCGAATTAAATTTAATTTTTAGAACAGAGGGGTAATAATGATTAAAAAAGTCGACCATATTGGAATTGCCGTTAGATCACTTGAACATACGCTTCCTTTCTATACCGATGTATTGAATCTACCATTGCTAGGAATTGAAGAGGTTGAAACTCAACAAGTAAGAGTGGCCTTTTTAGAGGCAGGAGGTACAAAACTCGAACTGCTTGAGCCTACTTCGGAAGAAAGTACCATTGCTAAATTTATCGAAAAACGCGGTGAGGGCATTCACCATGTTGCACTTGGTGTTGTATCGATTAAAGAAAGAATTAGCGAAATGAAGGAAAAAGGGATCCGAATGATAGACGATCAGCCAAGACCTGGTGCTGGAGGAGCAAACATTGCTTTTATGCATCCAAAATCCACATCTGGGGTTTTATTTGAACTCTGTGAGAAGAAGGGGATGAAGGGGTAAATGATAGACATCTATGAAAAAATAAATGAGTTGTATGATAAACGTCGCGAGGTTGAACTCGGTGGCGGTGACGAGCGAATTGAGAAGCAGCATGAAAAAGGAAAATTGACGGCGAGAGAAAGAATCGATCTGTTGGTAGACAAAGGGACGTTTTTTGAATTAAATCCCTTTATTGAACACCGTACCAATGATTTTGGTCTCGACGAACAAAAGGGCCCAGGGGACGGGGTAGTGACTGGTTACGGCAAAGTTAATGGTCGGCCCATTTATCTTTTTTCGCAGGATTTTACGGTCTTTGGCGGTGCATTAGGGGAAATGCATGCAAAGAAAATTGCGAATGTGATGGATTTAGCAGCGAAAAATGGGGCACCCTTTATCGGTTTAAATGATTCTGGCGGGGCTCGCATTCAAGAAGGTGTTGTTTCCTTAGATGGATACGGACATATTTTTTACCGAAATGCCATTTATTCCGGTGTGATTCCGCAAATCTCAGTAATCTTGGGCCCTTGTGCAGGTGGTGCCGTCTATTCACCGGCAATTACTGATTTTGTGTTTATGGTCGAAAAAACGAGTCAAATGTTTATTACGGGACCTAAAGTCATCGAAACAGTGACAGGGGAGAAAATATCAGCTGAAGAACTGGGCGGTGCCAATGTACATAGCTCCATTAGCGGGAATGCCCATTTTCATTCCGATTCGGAAGTAGAGGTGTTACAGAACGTCCGCAGGCTTTTGAGTTATCTGCCGCAAAATAATCAAGAGAAGCCTCCAAGATTTGAGGTGCAGGAGGAAGAAGACTACCGTCCTGACTTAATGGATGTTATTCCCTTCGATACCGTTCGTCCATACGATGTCCGAAAAGTCATTGAGCATGTTGTTGACGAGGACTCTTTCATGGAAATTCATAAGGACTTTGCTAGAAATATTGTCGTTGGCTTTGCACGTATCAAAGGTGAATCAGTAGGGCTTGTCTGTAATCAGCCTAGGGTGATGGCTGGCGGCTTGGATATTGATTCCTCTGATAAGGCAGCTCGGTTTATCCGAACCTGTGATTCTTTTAATATTCCAATCATAACGTTTGAAGATGTTACAGGCTTCTTCCCGGGAGTTAAACAAGAGCACGGGGGAATCATTCGCCATGGAGCTAAAATATTATTTGCCTATTCCGAGGCGACAGTTCCGAAATTGACGGTCATTTTAAGAAAAGCCTATGGCGGTGCCTATGTGGCGTTAAATAGTAAGTCAATTGGTGCTGACTTGGTATTTGCTTGGCCCAATGCGGAAATTGCTGTTATGGGTCCACAAGGAGCAGCCAATATCATTTTTGCCAAGGAAATTAATAATAGCGAAGATCCTGAACAGACCAGGCAGCAAAAAATCGATGAATACCGTGAAAAGTTTGCCAATCCTTATGTGGCGGCGAGCAGAGGCATGGTCGATGATGTCATTGATCCAAGAGAAACAAGATTGAAAATAGTGCAGGGACTAGAAATGCTTAGAAATAAAAAAGAGTCAAGACCTTACAAAAAACATGGGAATATTCCACTATAGGATAATTTGAAATTGACTTCCTCCTCTTTCATTTGATGATATGAATAAGAAAGAGGTATACTGAAATAGTGATTACATAACATGGAGGGTCAATATAATGGTTAATCAGGAACGTCTGTTGAATGAATTTTTAGAACTTGTGCAAATTGACTCAGAAACAAAATTCGAGGCTGAAATTGCAAAGGTATTAAAACAAAAATTTATTGAGTTAGGACTCGATGTATTTGAAGATGATACCGCCGCTGTAACAGGCCATGGTGCAGGGAATCTAGTTTGCACGCTTGCGGCAACTAAAGAGGGTGTTGACCCGATTTATTTTACCTGTCATATGGATACTGTTACACCGGCTAAAGGTGTGAAACCATCGATTAAAGAGGGTTATGTGGTTACAGATGGCACCACGATCTTAGGGGCAGATGATAAAACAGGTATTTCTGTCATGCTTGAAACCATTCGTCAATTAAAAGAACAAAATCTACCTCATGGTTTGATTCAATTTGTCATCACTGTCGGAGAAGAATCAGGTCTTGTAGGTGCAAAAGCACTTGATTCTTCATTGATGAAAGCAAAATTTGGCTACGCACTGGATAGTGATGGCTTAGTTGGTAACATAATTGTTGCTGCTCCGACACAAGCAAAGGTAAAAACAGTTATTTACGGTAAAACGGCTCATGCCGGTGTGGCACCTGAAAAAGGAGTTTCAGCGATTACAATTGCCGCAAAATCGATTGCGAAGATGCCATTAGGAAGAATAGATCACGAAACTACAGCAAACATTGGCCGGTTTGAAGGCGGTCAGGCAACTAACATCGTTTGTGACCGTGTTGATATTTTAGCAGAGGCACGTTCGCTTATCCCTGAAAAAATGCAGGCTCAGGTAAGCAAAATGAAGGATGCATTTGAAACAGTTGCAGCACAAATGGGTGGCAGAGCAGAGGTAGATGTGGAAATCATGTATCCAGGCTTCAAATTTGGCGAAGGCGATCATGTTGTAGAAGTTGCACGCAAGGCAGCGGCAAAAATTGGCCGCAGTTGTGAACTGCAGCATAGCGGCGGAGGCAGTGATGCCAACGTTTTTGCTGGGTTTAATATTCCAACGGTCAATCTTGCAGTCGGCTATGAAGAAATCCATACAACTAACGAACGCATGCCGGTTGAAGAATTGTATAAGCTTGCAGAAATGACACTTGCGATTATCGATGAAGTGGCAAATCAATAATGTAGTTGTAAGGAGAACCTAACTGATGGTTCTCCTTTTTGATATAATTAGGGAAGAAAATTTGGTAAGGAAGTGCCAGCATGAAGGAAATGTATCCGAAAAACGGGAAAGTCATTTTACATGTTGATATGAATAGCTTTTATGCGTCGGTTGAAATGGCCTATGATCCCAAACTGAAGGGTAAACCGCTCGCAATTGCTGGAAATGTCGAGGAGCGCAGAGGGATCATTGTAACCTGCAATTACGATGCAAGAAAATTTGGTGTGAAAACGACGATGCCGCTTTGGGAAGCGAGAAAACTTTGTCCGCAGTTAATCGTCATGAAACCTAATTTTGAGCGTTATCGGGCCGTTTCCATTGGTATGTTTGAAATTCTCAGGCACTATACAGAGCTTGTAGAGCCCGTTTCGATTGACGAGGGATACCTAGATATAACGGAAAGCTTTGAATACGGCAGCCCGATAGAAATCGCTGAAAGCATTCAAAAAAGGATTCTGGAACAACTAGATATACCTTGCAGCATAGGTATAGCTCCAAATAAATTTTTAGCAAAAACGGCTTCAGATATGAAAAAGCCAATGGGAATTACGATTCTTCGTAAGCGTGATATACCAAACGTTCTTTGGCCCTTGAACACGAACGAAATGCATGGTGTCGGGAAGAAGACAGCGGAAAAGTTACAGACAATTGGGATTCACACCATTGGTGAATTAGCAAAAGGCAATGAGATTCAACTTAAAACGCTTCTAGGCATTAATGGCCTTCGATTAAAAGAAAGAGCCAATGGGATTGATCATCGCCTTGTTGACCCGGAATCGATTGAAGAATTTAAGAGTATCGGCAATTCAACAACACTGCCTAAGGATGTTAGTAATCAGCATGAACTTTTTCGTGTGTTAACATCATTAGCGGAAACGGTCTCTATCAGGCTGAAGAGAAAGAATGTCCTTGCCGGAACTCTTGGAATTACAATTCGCTATAAGGATCGGAAGACAATTACCAGAAGTAAAAAGCTTCCCAACCCCATCAGTCATAAAGATGACATTTCTTCCTTTGCGCAGCAGATTTTTCTAAAAGCTTGGAATGGAAATGCTATTCGATTGTTAGGGATCACAGGCAATGATTTAGTGGATCATGATCATGCCTATAAACAGTTAGATTTATTTTCCTATGAAAAGGATGCGAAAAAAGAGCCGTTACTTAATACCTTATCTAGTCTTCGTGAAAAGTACGGGAAAAGTATCATTGAAAATGCGGGGTCGCACCAAATGGATGGTTCTCACAATATCGGGACTGGAACAAGCTTTAATAAAGATTTTCTGCGGACCTTTCCTAATAAAAATAATGATCTAGACTAAAAAGCACCACTTTGCTGTTATAACAAAGTGGTGCTTTTGATTATTTACTTACAAATATCGACGTCTAGACCTGTTACAGGCCACCAGAAGTAGCCGTCTTTTTCTAAGAGTTCATCCACCTTTTTGGGCCCCATTGTCCCTGACTGATAATTGGGGAAGTAATCAGCCTTCGTGTTTTCCCAAACCGCCGAAATTTTATCAACAAAGCTCCAGGAATAAGCGACTTCATCCCAATGCGTGAAATTTGTAGCATCCCCTCGCATACAATCCAAAAGAAGTTTTTCATAGCCTTCAGGAGTGTTCATCGCATGGATTCCAGTATTGGCAAAGCTAAGTTTTACTTCTTGCGCATCCAAATGTCCGCCCGCTTTCTTGGCGTTTAGGTGCAGGGTAATTCCCTCCTCTGGTTGAATATGAATCACAAGGAGGTTCGGATTTAACATTTTGTCAGTTTGGTAATATAAATTCATTGGAATATCTTTAAATTGAACGACAATTTTTGTTGATTTTGTCGACATTCTTTTCCCAGTACGGATGTAAAAAGGAACACCAGCCCAGCGGAAATTATCGATCATAATTTTCCCTGCGACAAAGGTTTCTGTATTCGATTCTTTGTCCACCATTGGTTCATCACGATAGGCAGGAACCTGCACATCCTCAACCGTGCCCTCACCGTATTGTCCGCGAACAAAATAATTATTTACTTGTTCGCCCTCAACGGTTCGAAGTGCTCGAAATACACGAACCTTTTCGGAACGGATTTCGTCGGTTGTAAGGTTAATAGGTGGTTCCATCGCAAGCAAGGCCACCATTTGCATCATATGGTTTTGAAGCATATCTCTAAGGGCCCCGCTTGTTTCATAATAACGGCCGCGCTCTTCGACACCGAGTATTTCACTTGAGGTGATTTGAATATTTGAGATATAGCGGTTATTCCAAAGCGGTTCAAAAATAGCATTGGCGAAACGTATTACTTCGATGTTCCGGACCATTTCTTTGCCTAAATAGTGGTCGATACGATAAACTTCTTTTTCCTTAAACGCACTTCTGATTTGTTTATTAAGCTCGATTGCAGAGGCTAAGTCATGTCCGAATGGCTTCTCAATCACAAGTCGTTTGTAGCCTTTTACGTCCGTCAGTTTATCTGATTTTAAATGCAAGGCGATGGTTCCGAAAAATTCTGGAGCCATGGCGAGATAAAAAATGCGATTCCCTTCTAAATGATAATTTCCATCAATCTCATCTGCTAAATTTTTTAATATTGCATATGAATTGGAATCAGCGACATCATGTGATTGATAGTAAAAATGGGAGATAAATTCATCAATCTTGTCTTTGTTTCCTAATGCAGATAATACGGAGTCTTTAACGGAATGTTGAAACTCATCGTTAGAAAGGGACCTTCTGGCCACCCCAATAACCGCAAATTTATTTAATTTGCCTTTCTCAAATAACCGGTAAAGGGAAGGAAACAACTTCCGTTTTGCTAAATCACCAGTCGCACCAAAAATCATAATTAATGAAGTCACGTTTCCAGTTTGCGTCAAAATAAAAACCTCTTTTCTATTTATGTAAATTGTAAAATCAACAAATATCACATTTCTTGATTTTATAGCATTCCGTTAGACTTCGCAAAAATAAAACATTCAAGTCTCAATTATTTTTCACATAATAGTCCGTGCTATTCACTTATTAATTAAAGGTCCCCTAGGGAGAAATTGATTTCTTTTTGTGCTATATTAACAATATTGGATAAAAGGAACGGATTGAGAGGAGCTATTATTAGTGGATATATTTTTCTTAGGAACAGGGGCGGGGATGCCGGCAAAACTCCGCAATGTGACGTCAATTGCACTGAAATTGTTAGAAGAGCGGGGGGCCGTTTGGTTATTTGATGCCGGTGAGGCGACCCAGCATCAAATTTTACATACATCGTTAAAACCTCGTAGAATTGAAAAAATCTTTATTACTCACCTTCATGGTGATCATATCTATGGTCTGCCTGGATTATTATCAAGCCGCTCTTTTCAAGGCGGAGAATCCGAGGTAACGGTTTATGGACCAAAAGGGATTAAGGACTATATTCATGTCAGCCTTTCATTAAGCCAGACCTATTTGAAATACCCGTTAACTGTTATTCAAATTGACGAGGGGATTCTTTTTGAAGATGAGCAGTTTACAGTGGAAGCCCTCAGGTTAGATCATGGCATCCCTTCATATGGGTATCGAATTGTCGAAAAGAATCGGCCTGGAACATTACTTGCTGATAAGCTAAAGGAAGCGGGAGTACAGCCAGGGCCCATTTTTAGACAAATTAAAAATGGTGAAACAGTTACCCTTGAAGACGGCAGGACAATTGATCCGAGTAAGTTTCTAGGTCCTGAACAGAAGGGGAGAATTGTCACGGTTCTAGGGGACACAAGGTACTGCGAAAATGCGATTTCATTGGCTGAAAATGCAGATCTTTTGGTGCATGAAGCGACTTTTTCAGCGGATGAAGAAAAGCTTGCCCACGACTATTTTCATTCAACCACACATCAGGCAGCAGAAGTTGCTAAGAAGGCCGGTTGTAAGCAACTATGTCTAACCCATATAAGCTCCCGTTATGATCGAAATGCTTGGCGGGAATTGGTGGATGAGGCAAAGGAAGTTTTTCCAAATACAGATATAGCTGAGGATTTTAAAGAAATAAATATTCCTCTTCGAAATTAAATAGGGACATTCGCTAATTTTTTTGATTCGCAAATAAAACCGGGTTTTTCGCAAATAAAATAAATTGCCTGCTGATGATAGACATAAGAAGAGGATGTCCATTTAGAAGACACCCTCTTTTTGATTTATAACCAGCCGCGCTCGTATTGTTTAGGTCCCTCAATTGGAACCCCTAATTCTTTTGCTGCTGTCCGGGCCCAATATGGGTCGCGAAGTAATTCACGAGCTAGGAAGACTAAATCAGCTCTGTCATTTTGTAAAATTTCCTCGCCCTGGATCCCGGAAGTGATTAATCCCACCGCACCTGTTGAGATATCGGCGCCAGTCTTTATGGTCTCTGAGAATTTCACTTGATATCCAGGATAAACGTGAATATGGGCAGGTACAACGGCACCTGAGCTAACATCAATTAAATCAACACCTTGTTCTTTCATCCATTGGGCGAACGTTATGTAATCTTCAGCGGTTAATCCTTCTGCGTGGTAATCATGAGCAGATACTCTCACAAATAATTGACCTTCCCAAACGGTTTTCACTGCATCAATCACTTCTCGGAGGATTCGGTAGCGGTTTTCAGCCGAACCGCCGTATTCATCGGTTCTTTTATTGGAAAGTGGTGAAAGGAATTCATTGATAAGATACCCATGAGCACCATGGATTTCAATCACATCGAAACCGGCTTTTGCTGCACGCTCCGCGCCTTTTTTAAATGCTTCTACTGTTTCTTCAATATCCGTTTTGGACATTTCCTTTGGTGTTTTCATGTTTTCTTTAAAAGCAAGTGCAGAAGGGGCAAGAATTTCACCTTCTAATACGGCTTTTCTGCCGGCATGAGCGAGTTGAATCCCAGTCTTGGCCCCATGCTCCTTCATAAGACCAACAAGCTCAGAAAAGCCCTCTATATGCTCATCGCTCCAGATTCCTAAATCTCTAGGGGATATCCTGCCTTGAGGTGTTACTGATGTTGCTTCAACAATAATTAGACCAACCTGACCGACCGCCCTGCTTGTGTAGTGGGTTCGATGCCAGTTTTGAACATGGCCATCTTCATGACTGGAATACATGCACATCGGTGACATCACTATTCGATTTTTAAGTGTAACACCCTTTATTGTATAGGGTGAAAATAGTTTTACTGCCATTTCAGAAGCCTCCTGAATTCAATCTGAATTATCCTTTTCTAGTATAGCAAAAGGATCTTTTTAATGAAAAAATCAAGCTTCTAATCTTTTTCTCGCAGTTCACTTAACCGATAGGTGGTTCCTCTCCAAACAATACCGCCGCGCTTAAAGGTAAGAAGGCTCGCCCGAATAATCGAATAAATAAACAGTAAGGCAGTGATTGGAAAGACCAAAAACATCATAGGGGAGAATAAGGTTAATTTTTTTATGACAACCACATAAAGAATTCCGCAAAGAACAATATTTCCAAAGCTTAATAGAGCAACTGTTGTATTCCCTGAAAAAATCATCACAAAAGGCAGAACGTTGGTGATAAAAACCCCGAGGATTGCAAAGATCACCATGCTGATACGATAGTGCAATCCGGCAAATGTATTTTTCTCTAGTCCAACTAATGCTTCTTTTAAACTTCCATACCATTCCACTTCGATTAGATGAAGTGCAGTCACAATTCTTTGTCGGTAGCCTGCTTTTTTCATTTTCATCCCAAGTTGCAGGTCATCGTCCGGCCGCATTTTTATCTTCTCATGTGTTCCAAACGATTCATAAGATTTTTTTAAAACAAGAATAAACGCACCAATCCCTGTTCCGATTTTTGATTTTGGGTTATTTGCCAACCAAGGACGTTTAAAATAAGAAAAACCAAACAGGAAAAAGGCAACAAATGATTTTAACCAAAATCGGTTAGCGCTTAAGTTTGGTGCAGCGGTTAGATGGTCAAGCTTGTGTCTTTCAAAATAGTGGAGCGCTTTTGCGAAGGCTTGTTTTTCAAATTTTACGTCAGCATCGGTAAACAATAGCCATTTCCCTGAAGCTTGAAGTGCGCCCGTGTACAAAGCGTTATTCTTCCCAAGCCAGCCCTCAGGGAATTGATCAACATGGATGACTTTTAGGCGCGGGTCTATTTTTGTTAATTCTTCCATAATGGTTCCAGTCATGTCAGTTGACCGATCATTGACAAGTATCCATTCTACATTTTTGTAGGTTTGCTCCAGCTGACTAAGGATACTTGCTTCGATTTGTTTTTCCTCATTACGAGCGGCAACTACTACAGATAATAGCGGTCCAAGCTCCATGCCTGCTTCTTTTTCCAGCGGATCTATTTTTCGTAAACCAATCAGTCCGTCTAAAAGAAAAATAGTCCAGACTAGCATACCTAAAGAAAATAAGATCGTTAGCATCCACGACACTTCCCTAGCCTTTTTTCACTAGTGTAATGTAAACTAGGCAAAAGTCCAATTTAGGAAGTTTGGTCTGCAGTCTGAAGCCTAGAACTTAATTCTTCCCCCATTTTTTTGGATTGCGCAGTTGCTGCTTTAATACATGAAATAAATGCTTGCTGGACGCCGTGTCCTTCAAGAACTCTAATGCCAGCTTCTGTTGTTCCGCCAGGGCTTGTTACTTCCATACGCAGTTGAGTAGATGATTTGCTTGATTTTTTCACCATCTCTGCTGCCCCAAGTAGTGTTTGAACAATCAGTTCACTGGCCATTTTTTTGTCTAGTCCTACTTCTACTGCACTTTTTTCCATGGCTTCGATAAGATAATAAATATAGGCTGGCCCACTTCCTGATAGCCCCGTAACGGCATCTAACTGCTCTTCTTCTACAAAAGAAGCCAAGCCAACTGTTCCAAACAAGTTCTTGGTTGTTTCTAACTGCTGCTCGGTAACACGTTGATTCACGGCAACAGCGGTGGCCGATTTTCCAACAGCAGCCGAAGTGTTTGGCATCGACCTTACAATCGCAAGTGGTAATTTTGCCAATGTTTCAATTGTCATCATGGAAACACCAGCTAAGACTGAGACGACGAGCATTTGTTCCGTTAAGTGTTCCCGAATGGATTGGACGGCTGTCGCGACATCCTTTGGTTTCATTGCTAACATCACAATGTCCGCTTGATCAAACAGTTCATTCAAATTATAAGTCGTTCGAATTCCATAACGAGTTTCTAAATTAGTTAATCTTTCTTGATTAGAATTGTTTGTAATCCAGATATTTTTTTTATTAATTAGCCCATTTTCAAGAATTCCTGAAATGAATGCCTCAGCCATCGAACCTGCACCAATAATTGCTATTTTTTCCATTAATATTCCTCCATTTCGATTCTTAAGAAAACAAAAAGACCCCTCATCCGTAAAGGACGAAAGGTCTAGCTTCCGTGGTACCACCTTCATTTACCCTTGCTTAAATTGCAAGAAGGGTTCACTCGACTCCGATAACGCCGGAAATGCGTTAGGTTTTCCTAAGTGCTCCTAAGGTAGGTTCAATGATTAAGAGGGCGGTGAAGTCTTTCAGCCGTCGAACTTCACTCTCTTTCGCCATTTCTCATTTACTGGCCTTATTCATCGCTTTAACGAATTAAATTTTACTAGATTATGCAAGATAAACAACCCATCTGTCAATAGATAAGTTTATTGAATTTTTTATTTTTTCTAAAAAATTATGCAGAAATAATGACAATTGGTTAAAAAGTCGCTACACTTTAGTATATACAATAAATGTCACATAATGTTCATATCTATATCGTTGGGTTCTTTATTCGACAATAATGTTAAGGGGATTTAGTAATGACAAAATGGAAAGACGGAATAGCGAAAATTACGGTGCCGACTCCTTTTGCGGTCGGAGATGTCAATGTCTATTTGATTAAAGGCGAGCGATTAACGCTTGTAGACGCGGGCGTAAAAACGGAACAGTCCTGGATGTCACTTAAGGAGCAAATGGGGGATTTAGGCTTAAGTCCTGCTGATATTGAGCAGGTGATTCTAACACATCATCACCCCGATCATGTTGGAATGCTAGATTTTTTTCCGGATTCGTTAGAAGTATATGGTCATTATTTGAATGAACGATGGATTCACCAGACAGAAGCCTTTTTTCAAGAACAAGAGGAATTCTTCCGTGTGCATTTTCTAGAATTCGGGCTGCCCGAGGAATATTTTTCGTTACTTTCTAAGTTAAGAAAAACATTGAAATATTCATGTAACCGATCACTAACTGGACATCTTGTTGAGGGAATGAGACCTCCTGGGCTAAGTGAGTGGCAGGTCATTGAAACACCGGGTCATGCCCAAAGTCAAATTGCGCTTTTCCGGGAAAAGGATGGAATTTTGATTGGTGGAGATTTAATCTTAGCACACATTTCGCCAAATCCATTGCTCGAGCCGCCTGCCCCAGGTGAAACAGAAAGAGCGAAGCCACTGCTGCAACATAATGACTCCATGAAGAAGCTGCTATTGTATCCGGTCCAATGTGTCTACACTGGTCACGGCGAGGAAGTCTACCAGTTAGCAGAGTTGATTGAAAAACGATTGATACGCCAACACGAGCGGGCAATGACGGTTCATAGCTGGTTAAAAGAAGAGCAGCTCACCGTTTTTGAAATCTGTAAACGCCTGTTTCCATCTGTTTATCAGCGCGAACTGATGCTGACCCTTTCGGAAACCGTCGCACAACTTGACTATTTATCATCTATCGGGGAGATTATTAGTAAGAATACTAAGCCCGTGCTTTATCAAGCTAAGTAATATGCATTGGGTCAACTCAGATGAGGTGTAGAAATGGTTATGGAACATTTAAAAGGTAAAAATATCGTGATTACGGGTGCCTCCGGAGGAATCGGAGCGGAAATCGCCAAGCTATGTGCGGCAAGCGGTGCCAATCTTGTTCTGCTTGCAAGAAGCATTGGTAAACTCGAGCAGCTGCAAACGGAACTACAGCAAAAGTATCAAGTAAAAGTGGATGTTTTCAAGCTGGATGTCTCGGATACAGCTCAGGTGCAGGAGGTTTTTCAACGGATTTTCGATAAAATCGGAGAGATTGATATCCTTGTCAATAATGCCGGCTTTGGAATTTTCCGTGAAGCTCATTTGGCGACATTGGACGAAATCAAGGGAATGTTTGATGTCAATGTCGTCGGGCTTATGGCCTGCACAAGCATGGTGCTGCCGAAAATGCGGGAACGGCGTTTTGGTCATATTATCAATATTGCTTCGCAGGCTGGTAAGATTGCCACGCCCAAATCAAGTGTCTATTCTGCTTCAAAGCATGCCGTACTTGGATACACAAACTCACTGCGGATGGAGCTTTCCGATTATAATGTAAAAGTGACTTCAGTGAACCCTGGGCCAATTGCCACTAATTTTTTTAATATAGCCGATGAAAAAGGCACGTATGTTAAAAATGTGCAGAGATTTATGCTCAAGCCTGAGTACGTCGCTCAGAAGGTCGTTGACAGCATGCTGTCGAAAACAAGGGAGATTAATTTACCGCGCTGGATGAACATGGGGAGCGTTGTGTACGTCCTCTTCCCACGGCTGTTTGAGCGGATTGGCAGACGTGCTTTTAATCAGAAATAGTTTATAAGTAAATTAGGCCTCATTTTTAGAGGCTTTTTGTTTTGCTGTCATCCTGTTTCGACTTTGAAAATTGTCCAGCTCCAGCACCCTAGCGGCTAGTGTCCTTCGCTCTCCGCCCTACGATAAGTCAAGCACGAATGCGCCTTCGGCTCTTCGTGTTTCCTTTATCTCAGTTGGAGCGCTCCAGGCCATACGCCTCTGAACAGGGCGCTTACGCTTTTCTTTTCACTCTGCTAAATACTCGTATACCGTATCATTCACAATCTCGTATAAATCTGCAGTTGGTTCCTCTGCTTTCGTTTGAAGGATCTGTTTGCTTAGCTTCTCCAAATCGTTGTCTCCAATAGGCATTGTCCCCGTCTCATAATACTGTTTAAAACAATTTTTGATCATCTTTGCCACCAATTTTTTATCCATAAACATGCACCTCACTATCCATTATACTATGTTTTCCTCGACTTCCATAAAAGAACGGTGTTCAAAAATTTCCATTGAATACGAACGCATATTCGCTTATGATAATGAATATAATAAAAAGGAACGAATGTTCGATATTCTGATTGTGAGGGAATGCCATGGTGGACTACAGCGCACTGCCGCAAAATAAAATTTTATGTGTGGACATGAAGAGCTTTTATGCCAGCTGTTCAGCTGTTATGTGGGGCCTTGACCCTATGGAGTGTTATTTAGCGGTGGTTGGTCAAAAAGAGCGGCAGGGAAGTATTGTCCTTGCTGCTTCGCCGCGTATGAAAAAAGAATTTGGCATCAAAACGGGTTCCCGGATGTTTGAGATTCCACAAGACCCCAGGATTCAAATTGTTGAGCCAAAAATGGCAACGTATTTGCGGATTGCTACCGAAATTTCTCGTGTCTTTAACCGCTATGTTCCAAAAGAAGCGATTCATGTCTATAGCGTCGATGAAAGTTTTATTAAAGTGGATGGTGCCATTCATTTGTGGGGGGATGCCCACACGATTGCCAAAAAAATAAAGGATGATATTGAGCGGGAGTTTCAACTGCCGTGTGCCGTTGGAATTGGCCCTAACATGTTACTGGCAAAGCTATGTCTTGATCTTGATGCCAAGAAAAGCGGAGTGGCCGAGTGGACATATGAAGATGTTCAGACAAAGCTTTGGAATGTGTCACCGCTCAGGGAAATGTGGGGGATCGGCAGACGTGTCGAAAAAACATTAAATGGGATGGGGATTTTCACTGTCGGTCAGCTAGCCCGTTATGATTTAGAAAAGCTAGAAAAGAAATTTGGTATCATGGGAAACCAGCTTTATCATCATGCCTGGGGAGTTGACCTTTCTGATTTGGGTGCACCGCTTATCCAAGGACAAATCAGCTTTGGAAAAAGTCAAATTCTGTTAAGGGACTATAAAGAGGAAGCGGAAATTAAGACGGTCATTTTAGAAATGTGTGAGGAAGTAGCAAGGCGGGCAAGGACGCATCGAAAAGCAGGGAGAACGATAAGTCTCGGAGTCGGCTACAGCCAGGATGAATTTGGCGGCGGTTTTCATCGCTCTAGAAGCATCGGCCAGCCAACGAATGTGACGATGGAACTGTACCGTGTGTGTCTGGAATTATTTCATGAGCATTACACTGGAAAGACGGTACGGCAGATCTCGATTGCCATCAGCAATATTGTTGATGACCGTGAGCTGCAGCTTGATCTGTTCGACATGGGTGCCTATAAGAGGCGAGAGCTCGGCTATGTGGTGGATACGGTTCGCAGACGCTTTGGTTCAGGTTCCTTGTTGCGTGCGGTTTCCTATACAGCTGCTGGAACGGCTAAGCATCGGGCTACACTTGTTGGTGGACATAAAAGATAAATGTAGAAGCGCCCGTTTAGCGGCGTTAAAGCTAGACAGTAGTCAAATAATTAAGACTGAATACTGAGAAAGAAGGAGAGGCGGATGATTCGCGACCGTGGAAGGATCAAATGGACGTCGATGATGCTTCCTGAGCATGTGAAATTGCTCAGGGATTGGGTGAAAGAAGATCGGTACGAACAGAAACGAGAAATGGATGAACAGCATCTGGAGCTCATGAACGGGATCTTGTCCGAAGCGATTGAATATAATCAGTACGTGACGATTACCCATTACCGGAATCGGAACTATGAAATCGTGATTGGCAAAATCCATTACTGGGATGAACTGACGCAAAGGCTTCATGTGATAGATTGCTTTGATGAGGTGCACCGGATTCCGATGGATGCTATTGCTGACATTCGGATGACGGAGATCTAAATCTATGAGCAAAGATGAATCAACCTCTCGTAACATGTGGTACAATCACCATATGCTAAATGAGAGGGGCAATAAACTTGGAGATAACTATTACTGCAGAGGCAGCTAACAAAATAA
This sequence comes from Neobacillus sp. C211, assembly GCF_051842875.1. NCBI lineage: Bacteria > Bacillati > Bacillota > Bacilli > Caryophanales > Bacillaceae > Neobacillus > Neobacillus sp. C211. The sequence continues at coordinate 12,753 of NZ_JBPXRO010000030.1, read as the reverse complement.
ATGAGCGAATTGACGGTCGAGAAGGCTACTTAAAGCTAAAATACGATACAGACGGCTGTGGCTGTGCCGTAAACGGGGTAGTGGCTTTGTGGTTTATACCAGAATTAGATAATGATGACATAGCTATTGAAACAAATGACCGGACGGTTTATGCAGAAAAATCAAAAATGGTCTTTTTCGATGAGCAAATGAAAATTGACTTTTCTAAAGCGTGCAATTGCTTTCAACTAAAGAGTCCGCAACAAATCCTAAATGGCCGTATGAGCCTTATAATTAAAGAAAAAACAGACTGATCCATAATGGATAGTCTGTTTTTAGTTTGGCAATGGATGATCAACATATTTTTGTAAAAATTCATCAATCACCCGTTCGTAATCAGCCCGGTTTTCATTAAAGGACTGGGCATGGCGGCCGTTAGCCGCTAAAAAAAGCATTTTAGGACCCTTTTTATGCTCAAATAAATCCTTTGTCATGGTAGGAAGGATAAAGTCATCCTTTTGGCTGTGAATAAACAAAATCGGATGTTTGATATTTTCAATAACCGAAATCGGGGAAACATTTCGGATCGAATATTTGTCCCGAAGGCGTAAAAGGGCATCCCCAAGCGGTAGCAAAAGACCAGGGATGAGCTTGAAATCCTTTTTAATCAAATAAGCCAACTGCTCCTTAAAATCAGAAAACGGGCAATCGGCAATATAAAAATCTGCCCCATCCTCAAGGAGTCCAGCATATAACAGCATGGTAGCTGCGCCCATCGATTCGCCGTGAATCCCTAGTTCAAGTTGAGGTCCTTTTTCTTTTTTGAGCCAATCGACGACTGTCTTCAAATCAAATTTTTCATAATGACCAAAACTAGTTGTTTTACCGCCAGATTCCCCGTGACGACGATGGTCATAAATTAACGTATTAAACCCACGCTCTAAGAACATATTTGCATATTTAATGGAATTAATTTTCGTTTCGGTCACACCATGAGAAATAATGATATAACGATTGGTCTGGTGCGGTTCCACGAGCTGGGCTTTAATTGTGTATCCAAAAGGCGAAGAAATATCAACCTCCCGTTTTGGGAGAGAATCAAATTCATCGGGATTATACCGGCCAGCTTCTTTTTCGCGCCTTAAAATTAATTCCTCATCCTTTTTTTTCATATACATGAGACGGTTTGTAAAATACAAACCAAGAGATAACCAGAAAAACAACAAAACAAACAAAGTTCGAAATGCCTTCCTCACCATTGGCACCTCCCGTAGGAATTAATATAACATATGTAAAATAAGTACCAAGCGCCCATAAATTAGCCGTTTTAATTTTAACACAAAGAAAACCGCTGACACCAATAAGCGGTTTCCGAGTTTACAGAATGATTTACTGCTCTGCGTTTTGTCTTTTGGTAGGATGGATGGCTTTTTCGATTTCTTCAGCGGCAATCACCCGCTTGCCTCCACCTGCTGTGTCAGCATAGTTTTTTCCTTTTTGACTGGAACCTTTATCACGTTTTTGGCTCAAAATAATCTGTCCCCCTTCAAGCTAGTCTCAATTAATAAGATGCATTAGTCGAAGACTGATTATTCATGAAAAATTTAATTTAGACAGTTTGACATTCATTTTCCCCCTCTGATAATCATATTTTCATTGTAGTGGTGTAATTTCAAAAAAGCGGGAATAATGGAAATTTTGACAAAATAAGAGGATTTTCTGTATTTTTACTAGAAATAGTAAAGGGAAAATGGGGATTAGGGGGAGAAATCAGGATGAAAAAAATATGTACATCTTTCCAGGATGCAGTTGCCGGAATTCATGATGGGGCTACATTAATGGTTGGTGGGTTTGGTTTGTGCGGCATACCGGAAAACCTGATACTTGCATTGGCAGAAAAAGGCGTAAAGGATTTAACAGTTATTTCAAATAACTGCGGGATAGATGAGTGGGGTTTAGGACTTCTATTAAATAATAAACAAATCAAAAAAATGATTGGATCCTATGTTGGTGAAAATAAAGAGTTTGAGAGACAGGTTTTAACTGGAGAACTCGAAGTAGAATTAACGCCACAAGGTACATTGGCTGAAAAAATCAGGGCAGGCGGGGCCGGAATCCCAGCATTTTATACACCAGCCGGAGTTGGAACACCGATTGCTGAAGGGAAGGAAACGAAGGTTTTTAACGGGAGAGAATACCTTTTGGAAGAGGCGCTAACTGCCGACTTTAGTCTTGTTAGGGCATGGAAGGGCGACAAAATGGGAAATCTCGTTTACCACAAAACAGCGCGAAACTTCAATCCGATGATTGCAGCTGCTGGAAAAGTAACGATTGCTGAAGTGGAAGCACTTTGTGAAATTGGCGAGTTAGATGCTAATTTTATTCATACCCCTAGTATCTATGTACAAACAATTATCGAAGGAACACAGGAAAAACGAATTGAGAGATTGACAGTGAGAAAATAGTGTTGGGAGAAGGGAGAGAACGTAATGGTGAATGAAATTGTCTCCGTTAGAGAGAGAATTGCGATAAGGGCTGAGAAGGAAATAGAAAACGGATTTTATGTAAATCTAGGCATAGGTATGCCAACCCTTGTTGCTAATTTTATGTCAGCAAATAAACAGGTTGTCTTGCAGTCTGAAAATGGTCTTCTTGGCATCGGACCCTACCCAGATGCTGATGATGTGGACCCCGATTTAATCAATGCCGGTAAAGAGACCGTTACGGCAATTAGTGGTGCAGCCTATTTCGATAGCGCCGAATCGTTTGCGATGATTCGCGGCGGGCATATCAACTTAGCGATACTCGGTGGAATGGAAGTATCTGAAACCGGTGACTTAGCTAACTGGATGATCCCTGGAAAGATGATAAAAGGAATGGGTGGCGCGATGGATCTCGTTCATGGTGCCCAAAAAATAATTGTTATTATGGAGCATGTGAATAAAAAGGGTGAATCCAAAATATTGAAACAGTGCACGCTTCCTTTAACGGGTAAAGGGGTAGTCAACCGAATTATCACTGAGCGCGCTGTTATGGATGTAAAAGAATCAGGGCTGAGGCTTGTAGAAGTTGCTAAAGGGTATACGATTGAGGATGTTGTCAATTCTACTGAAGCCACATTGTTTGTGGACGAAAACGTGTTACTTGAAGCTTATTAAAAATAACAAGTAAGAGCAGGCTGAATATGATTAAGCATAGCCTGCTTTTTTATATGGGCGATGCTTGGTGACATGGTATAATATAAATGAAATTTTGATGATGGAGGCGTTCTGAATGAAAAAGCAATCTAAACAAAAAAATCAATCGAAACCCAAAAAAGATGATTCAGCGGTAACGCTTGGCGATATGATCAACCCTAATTTATTCAAGCAACTAAAAGAACAACAAGAACAGCTTAAAGCAGCAGAAGAAAAAAGAAAAGAAGACGAAGAGCTAAGAAAGAGAGAAGAAAGACGATTAAAAGAAAAAAACAAATCTTTTGCAGAACTATTAAATGAGAGCGGCATGAACTGGAAGGAGTTTAAATAAAAATAATATAAAAAGGAGGGCGTACGAACGCTCTCCTTTTAACGATGTTCTTTATAAATGCCAGCCTTCGTTAACTCTCTAATTACTAAAACTTCCTCCTCAGAAAGCGGCTGACTTCTGACTGCTTTCGCATTACTCCTAATTTGTTCAGGACTACTGGCCCCGGCAACAACAGAGGCTACAACAGGATGGGCCAGATTATACTGAAGGGCTATCTCTGTAAAAGAGCGTGTGGCTGCTACCTTTTCCTTTAACAACGGCAAGACGTCATTCAACTCGGTTAAGCTGTAGTCTTGATACCCCTTCTCAGTTACCTTCTCAATCATTTTATCACTTAAAAGACCTTTTGCGAGCGGTCCGCGGGTCACAACGCTAAGCCCATGTTCCTGAAGTAGTGGCAAGGCTTCTTCCTCAGGGCGGCGGTCTAAGATACTGTATTGCATCATCACAGATACGATACTAGACTTGTTAACATATTCCCGTATTACATTTGGGCGAATAGAGGAAATGCCATAGTAGCGAATATAGCCTTCTGCTTTTAATTCTTCGAACGCTTCTATTGTTTCCTCAATTGGATCATTGATGGTCCCGCCGTGCAGCTGATAAAGATCGATATAGTCGGTACCCAGCCGGTTAAGACTTTGTTTGACTTCTTCCTTTATATAGGACTTCGAGGGATCCCATGACCATCCCTTCTGATCTTGACTCCAGCGATTCCCAACCTTTGTTGCAATAATGACATTTTCACGGACTTCCTTCAATGCTGTTCCAACTATTTTTTCATTTTCACCAAAATCATATAAATCAGCCGTATCAAAATAATTGATCCCTTCCTCAAGTGAGGCTTCAATAATCTTTCTAGCGGTTTTCTCCTCGTTTCCAATCGACATACAACCAAGTCCTAGTTCCGATACATACAAATCCGAATTTCCTAGTCTTCTCTTTTTCAAAAACTCACCCCGTCCTTTTTTCTACAATTTTATAAAAGAAAAGGACAGACTACAATCGAAAGACTTTATTTTTGATTCACCTTTTCAATCCATTCGGAAACGGTGAAATAATCTTTGTTGTATTCTTTTAGTTTCTGAAGTATTTCCCATCCTTTTCCAACAAGAATGATTCCTTTATCATGAACGTACACCTTCATTCCATCCCCCTCCAAATAAAGTATGGTAAAATGTATGAGCAGATTAAAGGAATAGAACAGGAGTGACCCATATGAGCAATCTCGAAGAAAAAACACTTCATAGTGAAGAAATTTTCTCAGGAAAAGTAATCAGTCTTCATTTACAGGATGTAGAGCTTCCGAACGGGAAACAATCGAAACGGGAGATCATTAAACATCCCGGGGCTGTCGCTATTTTAGCCATTACCGACAACAAGAAAGTAGTAATGGTTGAACAATATCGGAAAGCACTGGAACGAACCATTGTTGAAATTCCCGCTGGAAAGCTGGAAAAAGGGGAAGAGCCTGAGCTTTGTGCTCGCCGTGAACTGGAGGAAGAGACAGGCTATGAGTGCGAGAGCCTTGAATGGCTTACTTCTTTTTACACCTCGCCAGGATTTGCCGATGAAATCGTTCATGTCTATGTTGCGACAGGACTAAGCAAAAAAGAAAATGCAGCAGCACTTGATGAGGACGAGTTTGTTAATCTAGAGGAATTAACTCTGGAAGAAGCAGCTCAATATGTAAAAGAACAAAAAATATATGATGCCAAAACGATTTTTGCTGTTCAATATTTACAATTGCAAGAGGCGTTGAAAAATAAATGAATCGCTACTATGTAGATTTACATATACACATTGGACGTACCTGGACAGGGAAGCCGGTAAAAATCACCGGTGCCAAGTCTCTAACGTTTACGAATATCATTGAGCATGCACGACACGAAAAGGGACTTAATATGGTTGGGATCATCGATAGCCATTCGCCTGAAGTCATCCTTGAAATGGAAAGTCTTATCCAAAGTGGAGATGTAGTGGAACATCCGGACGGTGGGTTAGTGTTTGGTGATTTAACGGTTATTCCCGGTTCTGAATTGGAGATTTATGACGAACAATCTAACGGACCAATCCACCTGCTTATGTTTTTTCCAAGTCTTTCCATCATGAGAGAGTTCTCCTCGTGGCTGTCAGGTCACTTGAAAAATATTCAACTGAGCTCACAACGGATCTATGCCACGGGTCTTGTTTTACAAAAGAAGGTAAAAGAGTTAGGTGGAATCTTCATTCCTGCTCATGTTTTCACGCCTTTTAAAAGTTTGTATGGAAAAGGAGTCAATCAGTCACTTACTGAGGTATTGGACCCGGAATTGATTGACGCAATTGAGCTTGGATTAAGTTCTGATACGACTATGGCGGATCAAATAAAGGAATTACATGACTATACATTTGTTACGAATTCTGATGCCCATTCGCTTGCAAAAATAGCCCGTGAATACCAAGTCATTGCCATGAAGGAACCAACATTTTTAGAGTTGCAGAAAGCATTAAAGAAGGAAGATGGACGTAAAATTATCGCAAATTATGGTCTTGATCCATTGCTCGGTAAATACCATAAAACAGTTTGTGCAGCATGCCATCATCCTGCTGCTGATGGGGATCAAATATGTACGCAATGTGGAAATAAGAAAATTGTTAAAGGTGTAGCTGACAGAATCCTTGAACTGAAAACGGCTGAACAAGGTCCAGAAGACCGTCCGCCCTATATCCATCAAGTCCCGCTGGAATTTATCCCCGGCTTAGGACCCCGCTTACTTGAGAAGCTGGTTGATCATTTTGGGAGTGAAATGGCGATTTTGCATGATGTACCCTATGAAGGATTGAAAGAGGTTGTCCCGGAAAGGATCGCTGACCTTATCCTAAAAGCAAGAGCAGGTAAAGTAAATCTAGCTGCCGGCGGCGGTGGGAAATACGGAAAAATTTCAGACTAATAAAAGATGAACCCCGGTAGCATAAAGCTATCGGGTTTTATTATGTAATCTATTAAAATGTGGGAATAGATATACTAGACTGGCATACAATGTATAAACTGAACTGAGAATAGTAGGAGGATACGCAAATGAAAAAACGATTGTACCAGTCCGATGCCGCTAGTTATTTCCGTGAGCATTCCTCAATTTTTTTGTTTATTGTTGTCTTATTTTTAATGGGAGTAATCTTTGGGGCAATTGTTGTAAACAGTATGAGCATTACTCAGAAGGAAGATTTATTCTACTATTTATCACAATTTTTTGGTCAAGTCTCGAGCGGAAAAGAAGCAGAAGACAATGATTTATTCATGCAAAGCCTTTTCCATAATAGTAAGTTTATTGGGCTCATGTGGATACTAGGAATTTCAATCATCGGTCTTCCAGTGATACTTATTCTATTATTTATTAAAGGAATGGTAGTTGGGTTTACCGTGGGTTTTCTAGTCAGTCAAATGGGCTGGCAGGGCTTTATGCTCGCCTTTGTTTCGATTTTGCCTCAGAATCTGATTATTATTCCTGTATTCATAATGATGGCAGCATTATCAGTGATTTTCTCACTTCGAATGATCAAAAAGCAGTTTATGAAAAAATATGCCCAGCCAATCCTTCCTTTTTTTAAAAGTTATATTTTAACCTTGATTGTAGCGGTAATATTTATAGCTGCAGCATCTGGGATAGAGGCCTATCTTTCGCCTTGGTTAATGAAAACCATCATTAGTTCAACAATTTTAAAGTAATTATTATATAATACTTAATATAGAATATTGTTTATTGTAGTTTATAATAATTTTATTTTGATTCTCAATTGTCATCTGTTATAATGAGAATTAACAGTGGCGAGGGAGGGACTGCAGGATGGAAACTAGAATTGAAAGAATTAAGAAACAGTTGCATTCAGCAAGCTATAAACTAACACCTCAGCGTGAGGCAACCGTTCGAGTTTTATTGGAAAATGAAGAGGATCATTTAAGTGCGGAAGATGTATACCTCCTCGTGAAAGAAAAATCGCCTGAAATTGGTTTAGCAACTGTTTATCGGACGTTGGAATTATTAACGGAATTAAAAATTGTTGATAAAATAAATTTTGGGGATGGGGTTTCTCGCTATGACCTTCGCCAGGAAGGTGCAGCCCATTTTCATCATCATCTTGTTTGTATTGAATGTGGTGCCGTTGATGAAATTCAAGAGGATTTACTTGAAGATGTAGAAGCAATTGTGGAACGCAAATGGAATTTTAAAATAAAAGATCATCGCCTCACTTTTCATGGGATCTGTTACCGATGCCAGGATAAAGATAAAGATAAAGAGGAAGAAAAAGCTGATTAACCAATGAAAGCTCCTTGAAAAGGGCTTTTTTCTTTTTAGTAAAATGCTATGTAAAAGGTCATTGTTGATTTTAGAGCCATGTTGATTGGAACGGAAATCAACATCCAAGTTTAACAGATTAAAAAAGAACTTCCCCTATATTACCAATGACTAGGTATAAAATTTATCTATTTTGGCATACATTTTACTAGATGATTGGAAATTGGGGGAAGCGGGATGATCTTATTTTTAAAAGCAGCATTAAAAACCTTAAAGGTCTTTATCATATTCACAGGGTGCACGATTCTTTTCTATTATGGTATCATGTTTGTGAATGAAGAATATCAAAATTATCATCGCTATGATGAACCGGAAGGAGCTGCGCTAAAAGTTTCGAACGCAGTGTATGAGGAGGATTCTTCCTTGTTAGATCGGCTGATGTTGTTTTATTTAAATGGGGAGTAAATACGATGGACGAGCAATTAAAGGATTTTATGGATTATTTAATCGTTGAAAAAGGTTCAGCCCAAAACACAATTATGGCGTATGAGCGAGATTTAAAAAGCTATCTTCATTATTTGATAAATGTCGAATCCGTCCATTCTTTAAATGATGTACAACGTGTACATATTGTCCACTTTTTAAGATTTCTAAAAGAACAGGGGAAATCCTCGAAAACATTGGCACGGCACATCGCCTCTGTCCGTGCATTTCATCAATTTTTATTAAGGGCCAAGGCAACAGATCAAGACCCATCTGTTCAAATAGAAACACCTAGACTTGAAAGATCACTGCCCAATGTATTGAGTTTACAAGAAGTAGAAATCCTGCTGGACACACCTAATACACAAGATCATTTTGGAATAAGGGACAAGGCGATGCTTGAACTGCTTTATGCTACAGGTATCCGTGTTAGTGAACTAATAGGTCTTGAGATTGATAATATTCAGTTAACGATGGGGTTTGTTCGTTGTAACGGGAATAAAGAACGAATTATTCCCATTGGACGTGCTGCAGCGGATGCCATAAAACATTACCTGGAAGATGGAAGACCTCGGTTTACATCCGCAAAGCAACAAGATCATGCTTTGTTTCTAAACCATCAAGGGAAGCAGCTAACACGCCAAGGGTTTTGGAAAATATTGAAAAAGCTTGCTAGAGAAGCCGGAATAGATAAAGAACTAACACCACATACCATTCGCCATTCTTTTGCAACGCATTTGTTAGAAAATGGTGCTGATTTACGAGCAGTCCAAGAAATGTTAGGTCATGCAGATATCTCAACCACACAAATATATACACATGTTTCAAAAACAAAGTTAAAAGATGTCTATAGTAAATTTCATCCTCGAGCTTAATAGAATGAAAGTTCTATAAAAATCATATAATTGTCAAAAAGCTGCCTGAAATTCGGTGGCTTTTTCCTTGTAATTTTTAAAACATTTAGTACAATAGAGATGTCAGACTTCTGACGAATAGATTTGGATTAGATTTAATAATACTAAACTAAAAAGGGCAACTTATTCTTGTGTAATGTTAATATTTGCAAACGTTTTCTACGGAAAAAGGAGGAAGAATTGAATGGCTGCAAATACATATAAACGTATTTTTATTATCGTAATGGACTCGGTAGGTATTGGCGAAGCCCCGGATGCGGAAAAGTTTGGTGACAAGGGTGCAGATACTTTTGGTCATATAGCGGAAAGAATGAATGGTCTGAACATGCCAAATATGGGCAAGTTGGGTTTAAGCAATATCCGTGAAATTAAAGGAATTGAAAAAGCAGAAAAACCATTAGCATATTATACAAAAATGATGGAGGCCTCTAACGGAAAAGATACCATGACAGGTCACTGGGAAATTATGGGCCTGAATATTCAAACCCCTTTTCGTGTATTCCCAGAGGGTTTTCCGGATGAGCTTCTTTCAGAGTTAGAAAAACGCACAGGCAGAAAAATTATTGGCAATAAGCCCGCTAGCGGAACTGAAATCCTCGTTGAGTTGGGCGAAGAGCATATGAAAACAGGAGCATTGATCGTCTATACTTCTGCGGATTCTGTCCTTCAGATTGCTGCCCATGAAGAAATTATCCCAATTGAAGAGCAATATAAGATCTGTAAAATCGCCCGTGAATTGACTCTTGATGAGAAGTATATGGTTGGCCGTGTCATTGCTAGACCTTTCTTGGGGGAACCTGGAAATTTTAAACGTACTTCTAACCGTCATGACTATGCATTAAAACCTTTTGACCGTACAGTAATGAGTGAATTAAAAGATGCTGGTCTTGATGTTATTGCAATCGGAAAAATTTCCGATATATATGATGGAGAAGGCGTAACTCAATCACTTAGAACAGTTTCTAATATGGATGGAATGGATAAACTAGTAGAAACATTGGATATGGATTTTACAGGTATTAGTTTCTTAAATTTAGTTGACTTTGATGCATTATACGGACACCGCCGTGACCCAGAAGGCTATGGAAAAGCACTGGAAGAATATGATGCACGCCTGCCAGAAGTGTTTGCAAAAATGAAAGAAGACGACCTATTAATGATTACCGCAGACCATGGAAATGACCCTGTTGCACCAGGAACTGACCATACTCGTGAATACGTACCATTACTTGTTTATTCAAAGCGTATGAACGAAGCGAAAGAGCTCCCAATCAGAGAGACCTTTGCGGACCTTGGGGCAACTGTTGCTGAAAACTTCAATGTGAAACTACCTAACTTCGGAAAAAGTTTTTTAAACGAATTAAATTCAAAAGGGGTATAAAAATGAATGCTGATAAAATTCAAAATGCTGCAGGATTTTTAAAACAAAAATATGAGAATACGCCCAGAATTGGTCTTATTTTAGGATCTGGCCTCGGTGTCCTAGCGGATGAAATTGAGAACCCTGTAAAAATTCCATATAATCAGATACCTGACTTCCCAATTTCTACTGTTGAAGGTCATGCTGGACAATTAGTGTTTGGTTTTTTAAGTGGAGTAGAGGTTGTTGCCATGCAAGGAAGGTTCCATTTCTATGAAGGATATAGTATGGAAAAAGTAACCTTTCCCGTGCGCGTCATGAAAGAACTTGGAGTTGAAATGTTAATCGTAACCAATGCAGCGGGCGGAGTGAATGAAACCTTCTCTGCAGGGGATTTAATGATAATATCCGATCACATTAATTATATGGGAACAAATCCATTAATCGGACCGAATGATTCCAAGTTTGGTGTCCGCTTCCCTGATATGTCTGAGGCATATACGAAAGAATTACGTGCTGTAGCAAGGGAAATTGCCGACCGCTTAAATATCAAGGTAAAAGAGGGCGTCTATTTCGGAAACCCTGGGCCTGTTTATGAAACGCCTGCTGAAATACGAATGGTGCGCACTTTGGGCGGAGATGCCGTCGGAATGTCGACTGTACCAGAAGTAATCGTTGCCCGTCACAGTGGTATGAAGGTTCTTGGGATTTCTTGTATTTCGAACATGGCAGCAGGAATTCTTGATCAACCACTTACCCATGATGAAGTTATTGAAACAACAGAAAGAGTGAAAGCTGACTTTCTTCAATATATAAAAGAAATTGTAAAAACGATCGCTTAATAACAAAGCGGAAGCGCCCTGTTAGCGGTGTGATATAAATTCTGTTATAGGAAAATTTCGTAAAGTGGTGATTATAATGAGAATGGTTGACTTAATAGAGAAGAAAAGAGATGGACAGGAACTATCAACTGAAGAAATAAATTTTATTATTAAAGGATATACCGATGGTTCGATTCCAGATTACCAAGTTAGCGCCTTAACGATGGCTATCTTTTTCAAAGGGATGACGGAACAGGAAAGAGCCGATTTGACTATGGCCATGGTTGAATCAGGAGATCAAATTGATTTATCACAAATTGAGGGAATTAAAGTTGATAAACATTCTACTGGCGGTGTAGGCGACACAACTACCCTAGTTCTTGGACCGCTGGTTGCTGCACTTGGGGTACCTGTGGCAAAAATGTCGGGGCGCGGCTTAGGCCATACCGGAGGAACAATTGATAAATTAGAAGCAGTAAAAGGCTTCCATGTTGAAATTGAAAATGAAGAATTTATCGGCCTTGTTAATAAAAATAAGATTGCTGTCATTGGTCAAAGTGGAAATTTAACTCCTGCAGATAAGAAACTTTATGCTTTACGTGATGTTACAGCAACTGTTGATAGCATTCCACTCATCGCAAGTTCTATTATGAGTAAAAAGATAGCAGCGGGTGCAGATGCCATAGTTCTTGATGTCAAAACCGGCGCGGGTGCATTTATGAAGACACTTGATGATTCTCGGGAATTGGCAAAAGCAATGGTGCGAATTGGGAACAATGTTGGCAGAAGAACAATGGCTGTTATTTCTGACATGAGTCAACCACTTGGTTTTGCGATTGGTAACGCCCTTGAAGTAAAAGAAGCAATTGATACTTTAAAAGGGGAAGGTCCTGAAGACTTAACAGAGCTTTGTTTAACCCTAGGCAGCCACATGGTTTACTTAGCAGAAAAGGCTGGTTCATTAGCAGAAGCACGCACCCTGCTTGAAGGTGTCATAAAGGACGGATCAGCACTTGAAAAATTAAAGGTATTTTTAAGCTCACAAGGTGGGGATGCATCAATTGTTGATGACCCTTCAAAAATGCCTCAAGCAAAGTATACCTTTGAACTTGAAGCCAAAGAAGAGGGCAATGTATCCGAAATTGTTGCAGATGAAGTTGGTACAGCGGCGATGATCCTTGGAGCTGGACGAGCAACGAAGGAATCTGTTATTGATTTAGCAGTGGGCCTTGTCTTAAGAAAGAAAATTGGTGACCAAGTCAAAAAAGGTGAGTCATTAGTAACGATTTACAGTAACTTCGAAAATGTAGAAGAAGTAAAAACAAGGCTATATCATAATATTAAAATTTCAGCAACAAAAATAAACGCACCAATCCTTGTCCATGAAGAAA
>NZ_JBPXRO010000029.1:0-67937 GCF_051842875.1 Neobacillus sp. C211 | reverse complement strand
TCTTTGTCCACCGGCAATTGTAGAGAATATTTCGAATGCCACATCTACTATGGCGAAGGGGATGGCAGACTGGGCTTTAAAAGAGTGGCGGATTAAGAATGAAGAAGATTTGAATGAATACACATTCTACGTTGCAGGTTTGGTAGGAGTTATGCTCTCTGATATTTGGAAGTGGTATGATGCTGTTGAAACGGACAAGGAACTATCAATAGCCTTTGGTCGTGGCTTACAGTCTGTCAATATTCTTCGCAATCGTTCTGAAGATTTAGAACGCGGTGTTGATTTCTTTCCCGATGGATGGGAGTTAGAAGATATGTTTATGTACGCCCGACGTAACCTAGCATTGGCTGACGTTTATTTAGAGGATATTAAACCCGGTCCGATCCTTAATTTTTGTAAAATCCCGATAGCACTTGCTCATGGTACACTTGATGCTTTAACAGAAGGGAAGGAAAAAATGAGTAGAGCTGCCGTAACTGAAATAGTTAGTCGAGTAGTAGATAGAAAATAAGATTCCACAATTTAGAGATAAATTTTTATATGTGTACTTGTTGCACTAACGGGTGCTTGAGTTCAACAAGGGGTTGCTGCGGCAGCCTTTTTTTGCTTGTTCCACTAACGGAGCAGGTTAGTGGAAGAAGAAATGGTAAAATAAAATATGTAATATTACAAATTGGTGGTGTTTGATATAGATAAAACGCAAATTTTTGAAGAATTGAATTCTATGCAACAAATTTTAATGAATCCTTTTCCTTCTAAAGATACAGATAAGATGCAAAAGGACTTCAAAAGGAAATTTTCGAAAAAAGATTGTTTAAACGCTGATTTAAACACTTATTGGATGAATATATCTGGATGTTTAAGTTATGTTCTTAGGGGAAATCAAAGCAAAATCCCTCAAGGTCAATTAGATTGGCTTAAATTATCCTTCTTTGACATTTTTAGACAATATCGGTTTTTAGAAGAAAACATCTCTAATTATCCAACATTTTACGATGAATATATGAAAAATGAAAAGACTAGAAAATTATTGTTAGAATATTTATCTTTTAACTAGTCCTTGTTAAGTGAACGGGTGCTTGAGCGAAACAAACACGAGAGGTAATAGTATGGGGCAAATAAGGTTAATGATTTCAGCAATTTTATCTTTGATTGTATCGATATTGAATTTTAAAGACCACAGATATGTATACGGTACATTAGGAGCACTTATATTTGTTTTTGTGGTAATTGAACTAATAAAACAATTAAAAAGCAAAACTGAAAGCTAAGTTCTTAAGCTAACGGTTGCAAGAGTTGAAGAACAGGGCTGTCGTTGCGGCAGCTTTTTCTAATTGTGCTAACGAAGCAGGTTAGTTGAATAAGGTAATATTTGGATTAAGATAGATATAAGTAGAAAAGTTAATAACAAGGGGTGATTTTTTGGAGAAAAATATTGGGGATGTAGATTTTTTTAAACAAGTAGTAAAAAGACTTTGCAAAAAAAACAATATTTCCCCTCAGAACCTAAATTTGAAATCATCGAGAACGTAATGGTTATTAGCATTTACTTCAGTAAAATAAGGTATATTATATTTGTTGAATAGATTCTCTTTAAAGACAGGAAAAGTAGGTGAACAAAGTGGGAAAATATCAATTGGATTCCAAAGGTCAGGTAGCTGTGACAAAGTTTCATGAAAAACAGACGCCTGCCAAATTTGATAAAAAGCAGCAACTTGAAAAAATGCGTGCGGAGTATTTGAAAAAGAAGCAAAAACAAACAGATAAATAATATGAATGAAAACATAGGAAGACTAAAATCTCCCTTTGTTTTTCTTATTCGAAGTACTTTTTTTTAATTGATGATAGAGTTTATTATTCCCAATTTTTCTTATTCTTCTTTTACAAAGCATTTCTTTTGTATGGTTTCCAATCCTTTTTTGAAAAGAAAAAGAAATAACTAATGCTTATTAAAGTAACGGGTGCAATAGTACAAAAAAGCAGCGGATGTCCGTTGCTTTTCTTGTTTTCTAAAAATATTTTACATAAAATTCTTTTCTAATACTCCCACTTAATTGAGCATAAATCCTAGTGGTTTCGCTTTTTTCGTGCCCTAGCAAACTTTGAATAACATCAATGGGAGCTCCATTGTTCAATAGGTGTGTGTCATAACTGTGGCGTAGTTGGTGTGGATGAATTTCCTTGTTAATCCCAGCCCGACTTGAAATTCGCTTTATAATGTATCTCATTTGAGCAATACTCATTTTATGCGGGTACAGTTCAGTGACAAATATTGCTGGATCTTTATCCTTCTGTTGGTCTAGGTATCGTTTCAGCCAGATTTCACAGTATATTGAAATAAACCTCCCTTTCTTTATCTCCTTTTCCAATCACTATTGCTGAGCGATTTGACCAATTAATACAATTCTTTTCAAGGAAGACAATTTCACCTATTCTACACCCTGTTGAAAACATAAATTCAAATAACGCCTTCTCCACTGGAGTAAAGCACGCTTCCCTCAAAAGCTCGATTTCCCTCTCTGTTAAATATTTTGGAATTCGTTTACCTTGTTTAGGTTCTTTGATTTTTGTAGCTGGATTCTTTGAAATATGCCCTTCTTCGTGTGACCAACGAAATATTGATTTAATGAACCGGATTCGATGAGCTAAACTTGATGGTTTTAAGTGTTCGCTGGATTTGGCTAAGTATCCTTTCAAATGATTCGTTGTCACAGATTCAATACTCACATCGTTAAAATGTTGAATGAGTAGCTTTGATTGAAGTCTATATGCTTTTAGTGTTTGTGGAGAGAACCCTTCAATCCTTTTATCCGATTCGTAAAGTTCCCAAGCTTTTGATAATAGCAAAATAAATCCCTCCTAAAATGGCTTTATTTAGAGGAATTATTGACTTCATTATAGAAATGAAAACATTAGTTATTGAACTATGGGGCCGGTTACTTTAAGAAGGTAAATAATTATTGATGTTAAATAATATAAAGAAAATTATATTGGAGAGGACAATTTTGCTTACTAATTTGTACTTTGTACGACACGCACATTCTACATATACACCTGATGAATTAGGAAGACCTTTATCTAATAGAGGTTTTTCTGATGTAGAAAGAATTACTAACATTCTTGAAAAAGAAAACATAGATATTGTCATTTCTAGTCCATACAAGAGGGCGGTTCAGTTAATCGAATTTATTTTATTCAAAATTGAAAAAAGGAGAAAAAACAATGAAATATTGTATGGTATTTGATGATACCAATTTTATTGGGGTAGCTAATGCTGAAAAATATAAATCATTCGTGGATGAAGATTGGGAGTTGGATATTCTCCTACAGCATTTTGCAAATGAAATAAAAAAAGGACATATTTTGGTTTTTCAAATGACTGAAGAAGGTATTGAACATTCTTGGAACGTTGACATAAAACTTGGAACTGAAGAAATTAATCCTAAATGCTTTCGGAGAGCTGTAGGCTACATAAGGGTAACGGATAATCAATTATATTTGGTTGACTATGGGTGCCTCACGATGGCAGCTCAGTTTGAAGATGAAAAAGTACCTGATAAAAATTGCTCAAATTATAGAATTGAGATTGATAGTGGCGTTTATAAGGTCGAAGTTATTCAATATTATAATGTTGATGAAGATGAATATATTGGAACAAATAAAACAGACATTCTATTGAATTTCATAAAGGTATCTAACTTTGAACCGATAGTCGATAATGTCTTTTGGTGTACTTATTAAGTAATTAGGAAATTTTTTACATAAACAATTCCAGTTGTAACTAACGGGGCTACAATAAAATTTAGACTTTTCTTTTTTCACTAACTGGTGCTTTACTTCAACAAGGAGTAAGGCTTTTTTTCTTGTTCAACTAAAGAAGCAGGTTAGCAAGATCACTCAATAATGAAAGGCTGCCTACATACGACAGCCTTTTAAAATACTTGTTTTTTTTATTAATGGAAAGCCAGGAGATTCATTGACATCATCTGTTTGAGTTAATTAAAAGCAGCACCAACAATTTTTTATTCTTCTAAAACAACTGGCAGGACTTCATCTTCCATTTGATCAAGAAAAACTAAGAGATTAGTTAAGTCACGAATCAGCATTTTTTTCGAATAAAGTTCGTCATCAATTACCTGGTTTAACATTGCGAGTGCTTTTACTTTAAGTATGCAGATTTGTTCCTTACGTAATAAATCAACCATATTGAATGAACCACCTAATTTAATCTTTATTTATTGTCTTTATTATAGGGCTAAAAAGGTCTTGTGATTGTGGAATACAGAATAAAAATTCCTCTTATTTGCAAAGGTTCGGAATTTAGACAAACTTATCAGGAATTCCCAAATACAATACAATAAATAACAGCGGCATTTTCTTGTTTAACTAGAAGAAGGAAACATCTCCAGTCTAATTGTATAATCATAAGAAAGGGGTGATGGGACTTTGAAAAGCATTCCGAAAAAACAGGAAATACTACTCGATGAAGAAATTGATGAACAAGAATTTGTAAGCATAATCAATAGTTTTTACAAGCAAGATTGTTATATCTATGCGATTATTCCTAAATGCGAACAAGACCTATTAAATGAACTTTCAAAAGACTTTATTGAAGTTAATAAATTCCCTTTACCTCGTTCTTTTCCACGGGAAATGGGTTGTATGGGTTATGTAAAAGACAGTTTCAAAAAATATATTTACGATTTTTATTTAAGATCCACCACAATCGACTATTTGGTTTTTTCCGAGACTGATGTATCAGACCAATTTAGTAATTTAACCAAGAAGAGTTTGGATATATACAAAATATTTGAATCCAATAAAATTCCTCATATAACCATTGGTCCCGATGGTCAATGGCTTAACGTCCTTGTATATTGAAAATCTTGTTCAACTAATGGTGCAGGTTAGCAGGATAGTTGAAGAAGGAATAATTAATTTCCATAACGAATTAGAGATAAAAAAGTACAAAATGGTGGTGTAATCTATGGAAGATTATATGGATAATGATGATCTAGAATTATACGATACTGTAATTGAGGAATTATGTATCAACCATCGTGAAAAAAGTATTACTTTCAAAATTTTAAAGCCCATATCTCGAATAGATAGACCAGGCGGGTTTACCTATTGTGTAAAGAAAGGAACTTTGAAATTTGAAAATGTTATCTATGCAAACATTCCTTATAGTTTTGAGTGGGATGAGTGGAGTGAATTTTATCGTTCAGCGGTGTTAAATACCTCTAATGTAATTGACAAGTTACCTGCTAAAGCGAAGGAAAATAAAGCTATAAAGCATATATATTTAGGTATTGATTATGGTGTTGATTATAAAGAATTAGATATTGTTTGTTCTGATTATTATATAACCTTAGAGGAAGAAGAGTATATTCTTCACGATGATTTTGATTGGCTTTATGAGGAATAACCTTATTAAAGTAACGGGTGCAAGAGTTGAAGATAAAGGCTGTCATTGAGGCAGCTTTTTCTAATTGTACTAACGTAAGCAGTATAGTTGAAGAAGAACAACTGTTAAAATAACTATAATTGAGTCGAAAAAGGTGTTGGTCATTTTGGAAACTTACCCTCAGCTTATTAATGTTTTACCTAATTTAGCAAAAATAATTAAAGACTACTTTATTAACAAATATCGAATTGACTTAGCAAATCAAGTTGATAATCTTCGAATAAAAGGACTTTGCGAGTGTGCTGACCCCGATTGTGGTTCATTTTATCTTACTGAGTATGTAGAAAACGAAGATAAACTTGAAGGTTTTAAATTTGAAGGAATAGGAACAATTGAAGTTTACGAAGGTAAAATCGGTTTTGTTGAAATTTTTCCAAGCGATTTTGGTTATGAAATACGTTCAACACTAAAGAAAAACAATTTATCTTATTGAAGTAACAAAGCAGTTTAGCATAAAAAGGAGATATAAGGAAGAACAGCGAATTCATAAAAGTAATGAGCGAAGTTAGAGGTGTATTCATTCAATACACCTGATAATTTTTGGGTCATATTATGGCAGCTTTTAATTCATTTCTTCGACCTTTTGAAAAATGTTAAGGACATCAATATTAAAATAAATGGGGGGATTACTTTGCTGAAAATTGAAAATATGAATTTATTGACGGATATTTCTCCCGAATTTTCATTTCTTGATTTAGAATACATCACAGATATTAGATACTTCATAGAGTTTGATAACATAGCCTTATTTGACGAAAGAAATCGGACAAATGTAGATATGACTTTTATCTATGATCCTAAAGAAGCCCAGAGATTTGAGGTAAAAATTCGTTTTAACAGGGTGGAAAACTTTGAGATGATAGCTGGCGGAACAGTAATCCAATTATCAGGGTTGGAAGTTGTGGATTTTCGTGATAAGAGTTGGGAGAATATTAAATTCCAGGTTCGGGGTTTTGAAAATAGGGATATTGATTTTTATTGCAATAACATCGAAATCCTTGAAGTAAATGAATCACAACTTATTGATAAGCTTTGGTAAAAATGAGATTGTGAATCGTGGTACTTAAGCTAACGGGGTGCGATTGTTCAATAAGGGCAGTCGCTTTCCTTGTTCCACTAACGTGGCAGGATAGCGAAAGAAGGAATTGTCGGTTTGAAAGCAGAATAATACAGTTATTTAAAAGGGGGAGGAAGATGAATAATCCATTTAATTCATATCGTTTGTTATTCCCTGTTTTATCTAAGTATGTACATTTAGCTAGTTGTTCTCAAGGTGCACTTGCTCAACCTGTTTCACAAGCTATTGAAGAATATCATAATAGTTTACTTTCGTCAGGCAGTAATTGGAATCAAGCGATTTTAAAAGTTGAAGCTACCAGAGAGAAATTTGCAGAACTTATTAATGCTGAAATAGATGAAGTTGCTATATTAACCTCCGTATCTGATGTTCTTTCTGCCATAGCCACTTGCCTACCGTATGAAAAAAATAAAAATAAAATTGTCTTAACTGATATTGATTTCCCTACTGTTGGTCATATTTGGCTTGCACAAGAACAGGATGGAGCTAATATCTCTCTTATGCGTTCTTCTAATGGAATATTGCCATTGGAACAATATGAAAAAGAAGTAACGGAGAATACGTTACTTACGTGTATCTGCCACGTATCTTACTATAACGGATATATGCAAAACCTTAAAGAGATTGCCGATATTGTTCATAAAAAAGGGTCTCTTTTATTTGTTGATGCGTATCAATCCGCAGGTCATATCCCAATTAATGTGAAAGAAATGAATATAGATATTCTCTGTACGGGAACACGCAAATATATGTTAGGCATACCAGGTGTAGCTTTTTTGTATATAAAGAAAGAACTTGCTGAGAATTTAAAACCTAGACATACTGGATGGTTTGGACAAGAAAATAAAACAAAATTTGATATTTTTAATTCTGTTTATGCTCCTGGAGCTCGCCGTTTTGAAACAGGTACACCTTCTTTTATTAGCATTTATGCAGCATACGAGGCACTTAATTTGTTGCTTAAAGTTGGGATAAATAATATTCAATCATACTTGAAAGATTTAGCTGAATTTACTAGAGGATTTGGATCTCAAAAAGGATTAAAAGTTATTGGTCCATTATCAGCTGAATTTAGCTCAGGTATGACCTCTTTTTATATGGACAATTCTCTAAAAATCGAAGAGATACTAAGAGAAAAGAAGATTATTGTTTCTGCAAGAAAAGATGTAATAAGGATGGCTCCTCATTTTTACAACACAAAGGATGAATTAAAGTATGCAATCACTGAACTAGCAAATTTGGTAAATAGTTAACAAACTATATCTAGAGTCTTGTTTAACTAGTCGAGATTGTCATTTAGATCCTACTCTTCTTTATGCTGCTAACAGTGCAGTTTCCAGAAATAAGCAAACTGATTTTTTATTTATAAATCGTTTATGTTTGTGAATAAATGTACTTAAACTAACGGGTGCTTGAGTTGAATAAAGGGTTGTAACGGCAGCCGTCTTTTTTTAGATAGGCTCTGTTAAATAATATGTTGATTTTTTACAGACAAAGAAAAAACGCTTGAACCAAACGTTTTTTTATTATTATTCTTGATATTCAGGATGGTTATGACGTTTACATCCAAAAAGATAACAAGCCGTCTCTATCGATGTTTCAAATTCCATTTTGGGAAAATAACCTTCTGAAATTCGAGCATATATTTGTCCATACTCTTTCTTTTCAGCAATCAATTCTTTAATGCGTTCTTGCTTATCACTTTCGGTCCAATCCTCATCGCATTCTTCTTCATGCATATCTTTGATTTCTTCAATTTTTTCATTTATTGTTTCATTAAGCAATTCTTGAGCACGAGTTGGATTATTTAGATTTATCAACGAGTAAACATATCGACTAATCCAATTGGGATTTTTTGCATAAACGTCCCAACCCTTTTCAAACCATAGTACAGCCTCTTCGTGACGGTTCAACTCAACATATAAGTCAGCTACATCAACCTCACCGACAAATTCATCATCCTTTTCGGAGAATGTATCGAGTTTAAGTTTAGCCTCATTTATATTTCCTAATTCAATTAAACACTTTATATGGCTATACATTGCCCAATCGGAAGGTTCCGAGCCAAGTAGAAAAAAGTTTGATGCATCTTTTATTTGTCCTAGATGATAATGAGCAACACCTAAATTATTATAAGCGATTCTAGTAGGATGGATAGCAATAGATTTCTCCAATATATCTTTGGCTTTTTCCCACTTTTCTAACCTCAAATAAACCTCAGCTAATAGATTGTATGGAAAATGAGATGTTGGATTCATATTAATCGCTTCTTCCAACAAACCAACGGCTTTCGAATCATCATATTCTTCATAGCAATAGATCCACGAAAGATTAGTCAATGATTGAATGTCCCTGGATATTTTTACGGCTTCTTGGAACATTTTTAATGATTCTTCATAATTATTCTCTTCAAGTAATTCAATCGCATTTTGATTGATATTCAATAAAATCGCCTTCCTATCCTACTTAGTCGGTTAATCTAATTTTAGCATTTAATTCTATGCAGTATGAAATTTTGATTTACGAATACTTCGTATGTTTCTTCAACAGGAAATTGAAATTTTCCCTAGTAATTTCGGTTACGAAATACGTTCAACACTAAAGAAAAACAATATATCTTATTGAAGTAACGAAGCAGGTTAGTGAAAGAAGGATTATTTATCTGGTTCAAGGAAAATAATCCTTAATAGGGGGTGATAAAGTGGAAACAAATGTTTTATTTTATAAAATTCATAAGGGAACGGTTTCAACTGAGGATTATGTAAATTGGTCTCACAGTCTTTTAGAAAAAAATGTATCATCACCATCCTTAAATATTCTTTCTTCATTTTCATTTGATGATAATCTATTTGAAGTCGAAGTGTATTTTAAAAGAGCATTAGAAGAGTTGGCAATTAAAGAACCAACCTTTGAGATATGTGCAAGAGCCTACATAGGTCTTTTAGCAAATAGAATCATAAAGGCTAATGACTATACAAAGATATTTGACTTGGCACAAATGATTTTTCAAATTGTTGCTACGGAGTTAGATAGTTCAGATGACCTGTCATTTTGGTTTGAAATTAGTGAAATGATTGATAGGCTTGATTTTGATGATAAATCTTTTGTGTTGAATGAAGACGATGTAATATCAAGGATAAAGAATGAGGCTCAAATCTTACAGGGATTAAATCATTGATATTCCTTATTGTGCTAACGGGTGCTTAAGTTAGATAAAGGGGTTTCTACTACTACATTTATGCAGTCTTCTTATAATGGGCAAAAATGTCCACAAAACCTACACAAAAATTTGATATAAATGTGTTATACATAAAGAAATAAAGTATGTGGAGGATTTTACATTATGAAACAATGGTTTACTCATAGCCACTCAAAAAAGAAATTAAGGGGATTAAAAAGAAAATGTCGTACTTTTTCCAACTATATAACTGAAAAAACTGAATATTTTCCACTACCAAAAAACAATGACCCATCTTATCCAGGTTACTCTACCCTTCAAATTTGCTTCGATGACTTCTTTCCTGATTCTAAAAAAACACCGAATTCTGTAAGGAAATTTTTTGTGCAAACTATTATTAATAGAATTAAACTTTTGATTGATATGAAAACAGAGTCCCAGAGGGAATATAGAGTCTTTTGTACTTTCCCTTTGCCAAATTTAATTGGTGCTCAAATTACGATTCTTTTTACGAAAAAAGGTTTAGAAAGTTTTTATGAGGGCTTGTTTAGTCAAGAGGCAGATGGTCATCGACTGATTTCTTTAAATCCAGACCTTGAAATTGAGTGGGGATTACACCTGCCCAATGGGGTAGATGTTAAAGGATTTAGAGCAGACGGCGAAGATAATGATTATCCATCAGATGAAATATGGTTAATAGGGATATTGAGTTAAATACCTTTTGACAACACCGTTTTGTCACAACCTTTCGTTATTAGGGTGGTTGTTTTACGTTTGCAGTTGTTGAACTAACGAAGCAGGTTAGTTAAACAAGGGTTGAAACTTATTCGGCAGGGAAACGTATATAAAACTAAGTACCAACCTTAATCATAGAAAGGATATATTATGACGGATTCAAGAAATAAAGATGAAAATGAAAAAAACTCCTTACAAAAACGCATTTGGAACTTTATGTGGGGAGATTCCCCACTTCCAGAACTACTCGACATAAATACTAAATTTAGTCCATTCGATAAAATTCTCAATGTTACTTGGTTCGTTTTCTTAATAATCTCATTTGTAACCTCTTTGTTATCTATACACATACCTCTGTACCTTATCATTACGCTTCCAATTGTAATACTTGCGTTGTGTTGTATTATCATCTTGTTTCGTAAAGAGTTCGGAAAACAGCGTTTTATCCACCTGGCTATAACCATTTTTATGATGTTACTCTCACAAGAATGGGTTGATTTAACTTCCTATTTAAAAAATAATTATAAAACTGTTGAGGGAATTCCGACTAAATTTGAGTTTCATATGCCTCGGACTGGTCCAAGACATTGGGAGGTCATTGTGGATGATGTTAATTTCTCTATGCCAGAAAAAATTAAGGGTGAATCTTCCGAACGATGGTTTGTAATACATTACCTCCCTCATTCTAAGTTTATAATCGATTATAAAATCCTAACAAAAGCAGACACACGAACAGAACTACAAACACTTAAATAACTTGTTCTTCTTCAGATAACGGAGGGCAAGAGTTGAACAAGAAGTTACGGTTAGATACATATTCATAGGAGAGTGTAGAATTATGCTTGAACTTGTTAAAGAAATATACTCACCTAGTAAGTCATATAAAGTGGAAATTAATAAACGTTTGAAAGATGGGCTTTTAGAAATTGACGTTTATTTTTAGGATAGCGAATGGGAAACTTGACTACAAAAGTCCACAGAATTTTCACTTACTGACAACATAAACAGTGCATTGGCAATTGCTAAAGAAAAACTTAAAGTTTATTCAGGCGAGATAATTGAATAGATTAGGCAATTGTGAACCAATTCACTTAAGCTCACGGGTGCTTTACTTTAAGATCAGGTTGCTGCGGCAGCCTTTTTCTTATTGTGCTAACTGGCAGGTTAGTTGAAAAAGAAAAAGGAAGAAAAATCCATTTCCTTCATATATAATTAATAACAGGGAGGGGGTTTTGTATGATAAAAAAGCTTTTAATGTTTTCTCTTATTTCCGTTTTATTAACTGCTTGTTCAGAGGATAAATTGATGAATTTCGTTGGAGTAAGTAAAAATTGGCAAGTTAAATATTCAGTAAATGTGTTTGACGAGAAAAGTGAATCATCAAAAGTTACAATAAGATATATCGGGGAAAAGCCAGTTCCTAAAAAGATAAAATATACTGTTGAAACTGCTACTGGAAAAACGGGCGGTGAAACTTCTATCGAGAATGGGGTATTGGTAACAGGTGAAGATTCTTGCAGTGGTTGTTCAATTACCCAAGAAAATGAAAAAATAACAGCACCCTAACTTGGAATGATAAAACTGAAACCGTAAATTTAAAAAATAATGAGAAGATACTTCATTGATCTTCATTTACTCGCTTTCCTTTTTTCAACGGATTATTTATATTTTGACAACAACTGGACTGTTTTGACCAGTCCTTTTTCATTACTCTTATTTAACTAAAGGGCAGGTTTGTAGAAGAAGATGTATTAAATATTTTAATTCTAGTGGTGAGGAAATTTTCTCACTTTTTTTATTTTATTGACAAGGAATTTTATTTTATTTGTAGTAGTAATACATATCACAACTATAGAGGAGGTTATTATGGAACATTTAATTGAGCAATTTGAAGAGATTGGATTTTCAAAAAATGAAGCAAAGGTTTATATAACATTACTTAAGGAGCCTGCTATTAATGGTTATGAAATAAGTAAAAAGAGTGGTGTGCCACGCTCGATGGTTTATTCGGTCATTGCAAAATTAGTATTGAAAGAAGCAATCATGGAGCTCCGAACCGAACCACCGACTTATACTCCAGTACCAGTAAAGGAACTAGTCATGAATCGAAAAAGGCAAACTGAAGAGACACTTACCTATTTAGAGAAAGAACTGCAAGTTATTGAAAAACCTGTAGAAGTGAATGTGATTAAGCATATTGAAGGAAGAAATCAAATCATTCATGCAATGCAAAAATTAATGAAGGCATCAAATGAGGAGATTTGGCTTTCTGCTTGGGAAGAGGAACTGGGGGATTTGCGTAGTTCTGCCGAAGAACAAGGTAAAAAAGGAATTGCAATGTATTCTCTACTCTTTACAAATGTAGAAACATCATCTTTTGGAAATGCGTTTTATCATCGTGAATATTCGGCTTCTGTTGAAAAAAATAGAATGAGCCAAAGATTAACAATTATTATACAAGATAATCAAGAGGTACTGATTGCGGCTTTTGTTGATGGTCAAATTCCACAGGCTATTCAAACAACTGAACCAATGTTAGTTCTCTTAGCTAAGGAATATATTCGCCACGATATGATGATGAAAGTTGTTACAGACAAATTAGGGAATGACAACTTTAATTCATTATGGCAAGGAAGTGATTTATTTACTTATATTATTTCCAACACGAAAAGATAAGGAGAAGTTTTTATGTATGCGGAAATATTTTTGATTGGTATTTTAGCAGCTTTATCACCTGGACCTGATTTTGTTGTTGTTATGAAAAATAGTTTAGGAATAGGAAAAAAATATGGCATTGCTACAGCATTAGGTATTGCAAGTGCGTTAATTGTTCATGTTACTTACACCATTTTGGGTTTTTCAATCATATTAGAAAAATTTCCAATTCTTTTTAATATCATTAAACTTACTGGGGCTATCTATTTACTATGGTTAGGGTATAAAGGTATTCGTTCGAAGGCACAACCTGAAAGTTCAAATGAAATAAGCGTTGAACAGAACTTGCAACCCTCTTTAAGACTGGGTTTTCGTGAGGGATTATTATGCAACCTTTTAAATCCAAAGGCTCCTTTATTTTTTTTAAGTGTGTTTTCTCAATTTCTCGGACACGACACTCCCGATTGGATGCGTTGGGTTTATGGTGGAGAAACCATTTTAGCTATTGGTCTTTGGTTTGTCTCGCTAGCGATACTTATTTCAAATAGCTATTTTAGAAAACTCTATAAACAGTATATGCATTGGTTTGACCGTGGACTTGGTATTATTTTAATTATTTTTGCGGTTACTATCGGGATAACTACGTTTTCAAGTTAATGGGAGGTGTTAATTATGAAAAAACAAGGAGGTCTCAATAATGAGATATTATGTTGTAGATGCATTTGCTGACAAGGTGTTTGAAGGAAATCCAGCTGGAGTCTGTATCATGGAGGAGTGGCTTCCAGAAGACACTATGCAAAAAATAGCTATTGAAAATAACCTTTCAGAAACAGCATTTGCTGTGAAGGAAGAAGATGGCTATCGGTTGAGATGGTTTACACCTGGAGGAGAGATAAATCTATGTGGTCATGCAACATTAGCTACTGCTTATGTCATTATGAATTATGTTGAAACTCAATTGGAGACAGTCCGATTCGATACGATGAGTGGAGTGCTTACCGTAAACAAAATAAATGAACTGTATGAAATGGATTTCCCTGCAGTTGTTTCAAAAGAATTCCCTGTTACTAAACAGATGGTGGATGCTCTAGGAACCACACCGATAGAAGTTTATCTGAATAGAGATTTTTTATTAGTTTTAGAGTCAGAAGAAACAGTGAACAATCTAAATCCTGACTTTTCAAAACTGGAGCAGCTACCAGAGGGTCTTGGAGTTATTGTGACTGCCAAAGGGAATAAATATGATTTTGTTTCAAGAGCGTTTTTCCCGAAGTTAAAAGTAAATGAGGATCCTGTATGTGGCTCGGCACACTGTGGCTTAGTACCGTTTTGGGCGGAGAGACTAAAGAAGAGTGAAATGGTAGCAAGACAGCTATCTAGTAGAGGTGGTACGCTTTATTGTAAGCATGAAGACACACGAGTAAGGATGGCAGGAAAAGCGGCACTCTATTCAATAGCCGACATAAATATCGGATAAATGCTGTTGAAGTTGCTGTTGGATTTGTTGACAAATAACTTACCATTGTTGTTTTGTACAATATATTGAATGCTAGAAGCCGAAAAACCACTACTTAAATTAGTGATTTATCGGCTTCTTTTTTAAAGAATTAGTTTGTCAACAGCCCTTGCGGCATTTCCTCTTCTTATAGTAGGGTCAGTTTGTGAAGAAATGTACTTAAAGTAAAGGGTGCGTTACTTGAAGAACCAGCTGCCATAAATGGTGGCTTTTTTGTTCTTCAACTAACGAAGCAGGTTAATTCAATAAGAGATTATTATTTTTGCTAGTAAAGGGTCAGCCTGGGAAAAATAAGCTAACTAAAATACCCTAGAGGCTGTTGATTAAATGAAAATAAAGTATTTCTTAACCGTATTCGTTGTGTTGTTACTTTCCATTGTTCCAGTGGCATCTGCTATGGTACCATTAAGGGTTTTTGTAAATGGGCAGCCAGTATTTGGCATCCCTCCCATTGTGAAAATCATAGATGGGTCGCCTTTCGTTTCAATTGAAGCAATCAGCAGCGAACTTAAATTGGATGTCGAATATGATGAGAAAAGCAAGACCCTTCATATTTCTAATAAAAGAGAACCTCAATCGAAAGTTGTGGCAACGTTAAAGAAAACTAATGCGACTCTTTATGCCACAGAAAGAGAAGGAAATTTAGAAAAATTTAGGTTGGAGCTAGATGGAGGAATAAGATGGTTCCCAAATTGGAGAAGTTCTTCTGCACCTGCATTTGGTCCAAGTTTATTTTTCGAAGATATTAACCAGGATGGAAAAGAAGAGTTAGTCATCATATTAACAACTGGACACGGCACAGGAATAAATATTACAGAAGCACATGTACTACAGAAAACGAAGACAAACATTGGATATATATATCAGGAAAAGTTAATTGATAACCCAGTAGCGGTAATCAACAAGTATGTAAAAACAAAAAAGTTATCTAACGACAAAGTTGAGATAACGATAGGTAAGACGAAAACCAGCGTTACTTTTTATGAATATTTAAAACATGAGGAGATTGTTTTTTCGGTATATAAAAACAATCTTGTGGTTTATATGAGTGGTCAAATTTCTCCGCCAATAGAAGGTGGAATTCTTATTACCTATGAATTCCAGGATAATATGTACCAATCGAAAAAGATCGAATATCTAAAAAAACGACCAGATTTTAATACAGAAAGTTCATTTCAATAATGCATCTGTTCATTGAATATTTTGAGAATTGCGTTTAATGTTCAGGACAACCTACAAAGCAGGAGGGAATGACATGGTGTTTCGGATATTAGTATTACTGATATTTTTCTGTTTTCATTTTTCGGTGATGGTTGATGCGGAAGTGCCGCTCACTGCTGCCTTTATCCGTGACCATCAGCTATGGATCAAAAAAGGCGATAAAGAAATACAAGTCACAAAGGGGCGATATGTTTATGGTCAGAAATGGTCCTATGATGGTCGTTTTATTGCTTATATTGATGGTGACGAGAAGGGAGAAAAAACGGATTTATTCATTTATGATACCAAGGAAAAAGAAAGCTATCAGCCTTATGTAAGGGTGGAAACATCATACTTTAAATGGTCTCCAATAAAAAATCAATTAGCTTACCTTTCTGGACGTGTAATGAACGTAACAAAAATGAAGAATGGTCGTCCTCAAGGCTTTGAGAATGTTTCTTTAGGTGCGAGTTACTTTGAATGGTTTCCTAACGGGATAGAATTACTAGTTTCTTCTCAATCCTGTATGCTTCCTACAGGCTGGGGGCCAATACCGCTTTTTAGAGTCCCAGTTGATGCAAATATGGATGCGAAAAAAATGATGCCTTTTTACAAGATTCAAACTAAAGAACCTGATTTGTTTGGGACTGATACTAATTCTTTTAACTGGAGTTATGATGGTAAATGGGTTAGTTTTCTATTGGTTCCTACTGCCTCCTGGTCGATGGATAGTAATACGTTATGTGTTTTGTCATCAGAAGGAAAACAATTTCAGGCGGTAGGAAAAATGCTGTTGAACGAGGACTGGATAAAGTGGTCTCCATCAGCAAATCACCTAGCCTATATTTCGGGAGAAGGAAGATTTTTTGTTGAAAACAAGAAAACTACAATTGCAGACATGCCGACCACTAAGCAGCAAAAGGAATACACACCCAAGGGTTATGTAGACCTTGATTTAGAATGGTTCTCACCAGATAAAGTGGTTGTGGCCCGTGCAAAAGAAAACAAAGAATGGCATGAAGGGCCTGTTCCAATTATGTTCACAACCCTTTACGTTATCAATATTAAAACCGAAGAACAAAAACAAATCACCTTTCCAAAGAAGAATGAACTTGACGTAAATCCTCAAGTTGTTGGGTCGTATCTTACTTGGTTTCGCAAGAAGGGCAAGGAGTTTAAAGGTGATGTTTGGGTGAAGGATGGTTTAAATGGTCAGGAGTATATATGGCTTAAAAATGTTGATTTTGCACCACTTTTTTTACACTGAAGTGAAGCGTCTTTAAAAATAGTAATACAATTCTTTTGCTTATATGTAACTGGCTGCCCTTTTCGGCGGCTTTTCTTATTGAAGTAACGTAAGCAGTATATGGTTTTGAAGATACATCATCAAGTGAAACATGGATGTAATCCAAACCCTGTTCAACCAGACGGTCAATTAATTCATAGGCATCTTCCATCCCATAACCGCCATTTTCTTCGGGTGATATTCTATACCCTAAAATAAACGGCTTTGTTGCGTGATTCTTAATCACATTTTTCATTTCCTGAATGACTGCCAATGGGAAACGCAAGCGATTTTCTAGAGAGCCACCCCATTCATCCTCACGTCTATTGAAGAAAGGAGAGAAGAAGTTTTGAAGTAAAAATCCGTGTGCACCATGAATTTAACACCATCAAAACCAGCTTCATTAGCTCGTCTGGTTGTGTCTCCAAAAGCATGAATCACTTCTATTATTCATCATGTGAAAGTTCTCTAGGTAATACTGAAGGAGCAAATGCAGTAGCTTCAGTCTCTACAGCACTGGAACTAACCACCTCACCATTTGGAGTTAAAGATGGCAGTGCTTTGTTGCCATTTATTTAACTCCTTTCATAAATAAAGTCAAACCGCCAAAAGACTTTACTTAATCTATGTACCCGTCATGTGTCCATAGTTTAAACTATACATTGTTCAGAGGAAATTTCAAAAGATAAAGGAGTTAATAAATATGAATATACATCAAATTCGTAATGCAACAATTGTCGTTGAATATGCGGGAAAGAAGTTTTTAATCGATCCAATGTTATCAGAAAAAGGGACTTACCCGCCTTTCCCTTCATTAAGAAAAAACAACTCAAATAATCCTTTAGTTAGTTTACCAATATCCATTGACGATATCATTCATAATGTTGATGCTGTTATTGTCACTCATCTACATTATGACCACTGGGATGATGCTGCTAAAGAAGCGCTGCCCAAAGAGATTAAAATATTTTCCCAAAATGAAGAAGATGCGACTGAAATTCGAAATGAAGGCTTCCAAAATGTAGAGGTTTTACAAGAGAATACAGTCATTGAAGGAATCCAATTAATTAAAACAAAAGGCGAGCATGGAAGAGGAGAAATCCTAAAGGCTACTGGTCTAGTGTGCGGCGTTGTCTTCAAACACTCAACTGAGAAAACTTTATATGTAGCTGGAGATACTGTTTGGTATGAAGCTGTTCAGGAAGTAATTGAAACACACAAACCAGATATCATTGTTGTCAACGGTGGGGATGTTCAACTTTCTGAAGGTGGTTCTCTAATTATGGGGAAAGATGACATTTATGAAGTTTATAAAGCAGCTCCAGATGCAAAAATCATTTCTGTCCATATGGAAGCTGTTAATCATTGGACACTATCAAAAGAAGAATTAAAAAGCTTTATTAATGAAAAAGGAATCTCCTCGAATGTTTTAGTACCTGATGATGGAGAATCATATTCATTTTAAAGAATCAGAGCAGACAGAAATTGTAGTTTTAATTTTATATGAGTGGAAAGACAATCATGTCAGTTGAAACCAATTAAGAATTAGTTCGTCGTTTTTATAAAGCACTTTTCCAAACAACCAATGTGTCTTCCTCTCTTAAAAATCAAAAGCATCGTCTAGTCCGGTTCTTTATGATTTGTCTCCACTAGCATTGTCAGTGAAGATTTGTTGGCATCCGATTTGTGGTAAAGCATCCTTTTGTTGGATAAAGTTCTGATCTTGAATAGAAACTCAGATTAATTGTGAATGTTAATTTTATTTTGTGCAGTTTCTAAGCATTTATTTGTTCTGTAGTATACAAGGAGCTCATGATTATGTAGTTGATAATCATGAGCTCCTTAATTATTTATTGAACGAAACCTTCTAAAAGAGGATGGACAAGAAAGTGCAAAAAAATTATTTTGTTAGGAAGTGTAGTTTTATGGTAACTAAAACATGGGATACAAGTAGGTCAAAACAGCATCCTGTTTGGTTGCAAGGTTATCTTGATTCAACAGACAAACAAAAACAGCTCTATAAAAAAACATTAAGAATTTTGATCCTATCACAAATCTTTGGAGGGGCAGGACTTGCAGCTGGTATAACGGTTGGCGCACTTCTCGCACAAGATATGCTAGGGACGGAAAGTGCAGCAGGGATTCCAGTTGCCTTACTCACTTTAGGATCTGCAGGGGCCGCACTGCTTGTAGGCCGACTTTCACAGCGTTTTGGCCGTGGACCAGGACTTGCAGCCGGTTTTCTTGCTGGTGGACTGGGTGCGGTCGGCGTTATAATTGCTGCCTTAATCAACAGCGTCGTGCTTTTATTCACTTCCCTGCTTATTTATGGAGCTGGTACCGCCGCAAATATGCAAGCGCGCTATGCCGGTACAGATCTGGCGACAGCTAAACAGCGGGCAACTGCTGTGAGCATGGCCATGGTTTCTACTACCTTTGGTGCTGTAGCGGGTCCTAACTTGGTCGATGTGATGGGAAAATTTGCGGATTCTATTGGTGCTCCAACTTTGGCTGGCCCCTTTATCTTAGCGGCTGCGGCTTTTATCCTTGCCGGATTGGTTCTCTTAATTTTTCTTCGTCCAGACCCTTTGATTGTATCTACAGCCATAGCGAATGCCCAGGGGGAAAACCGCACTGTGCAGGCAGAACCAAATTCCGAAAGCTCTATAATAAACAAGAGAGGAATTGTCGTGGGCGTTATAGTAATGGTTTTGACTCAATTTGTCATGGCGGCCATTATGACCATGACACCGGTCCATATGGGACATTATGGTCATCGTTTGGGAGAAGTGGGGTTGGTCATAGGTTTTCATATAGGCGCCATGTACTTGCCTTCGCCTCTTACAGGGATGCTTGTAGATAAAGTTGGTCGTACTTCAATGGCTGTTGCTTCTGGTGCCACGCTTCTGGCCTCTGGTATGCTGGCAGCTTTTGCCCCTGCAGATTCAATGGTACTACTTATCTGTGCGTTAGTACTACTTGGTGTTGGCTGGAACTTTGGCTTAATAAGCGGAACGGCTCTCATTGTAGATGCAACACATCCATCTATTCGTGCAAAAACACAGGGATCTGCTGATGTCTTGCTTGCATTATCAGGTGCCACCGGCGGTGCGTTATCAGGATTGGTAGTCGCTCATTATAGTTATGCGATACTATCGCTTTCTGGAGCAATTCTGTCACTGTTGCTTATTCCTGTAGTTGTTTGGTCTCGTAAGACTCCAAGCAAAGAATTGATATAAAATTTTTCTACTTGCATTAGCTTTTGATTAGTTAGACTATCAATACAGAGTTTTATCGAGCAAGATACGATTATATTCTAATAAATAAAGGCAGCTTTCGGTAGGAAGTTGAAAGCTGCCTTTATCATATTTCTTCGTCCCGTGTTCAAACAGGGTAAATCCTATTTGAACAATTTTAACTGTAGTAAAATCAAGGTACCAATTATAAGTGAAGGTGCAGGCGATATTGGAAAGTAATTTCTGGATTGGATTGATGCTAAGGTAAAAAGCGGAGATGTAGCAAAAACTCCGACCTTCGCCTTCTTAGGTGTAGTCGGTTCCATTATGCTAGAGCTTGTATACGGTAGTAATGATGAAAAACGGCTGAAGGATAAATTAGAGCCTCTTGGACAGTATTGTGGAGAGGTATTTCACATCAATGATTATACAGAAAGAGGTGTTTAAATATGAAGAAAACAATTAAAGAACAAAAGTTGGTATTAATTATTCTTTTAAGCAATATATTCATTGCATTTCTAGGTATAGGTCTCATCGTCCCCGTTATGCCATCTTTTATGAATAACATGCATTTATCGGGAAAAACGATGGGCTATCTTGTCGCCGTACTTGCGGTGGCACAACTACTTATATCACCGCTCGCAGGACGATGGGTTGACCATTATGGCAGAAAGAAAATCATCATAATAGGCTTGTTTCTTTTTGGTGTTTCAGAACTTATCTTTGGTCTAGGCACGAATGTATCAGTGCTTTATATATCAAGGATTCTAGGGGGAATTAGTGCCGCCTTTATTATGCCAGGTGTTACTGCATATGTTGCAGATATTACATCTGTTCAGGAACGGTCAAAAGCGATAGGCTATATTTCTGCCGCCATTAGTACTGGCTTTATTATCGGACCTGGCATCGGTGGCTTTATTGCAGAATACGGTATACGTATGCCCTTCTTCTTTGCGGCAGGCATTGCCTTTTTAGCATGCATTTCATCAATATATATCTTAAAAGAGCCTCTAACAAAGGAACAGCTTGCAGAAATTTCTGCTAATACAATGCAAACAAACTTTATAGGCGATTTCAAAAGATCACTTAATCCGCGTTACTTTACTGCCTTTATCATTGTATTTGTACTTGCTTTCGGTTTATCAGCATATGAAACAGTTTTCAGCCTATTTTCTGATCATAAATTTGGCTTCACGCCGAAGGAGATTGCAGCTATTATTACAATCAGCTCAATCTTCGGAGTTGTTATGCAAGTATTTATGTTTGGAAAAATGGTAGATATACTTGGTGAAAAGAAACTGATCCAATTATGTTTAATTATAGGTGCAGTATTGGCGGTGGCGTCCACTGTAATCTTTAGCTTTTTGGCAGTGCTGGCGGTAACTTGCTTCATCTTCCTCGCATTTGACTTGCTTCGCCCGGCATTGACGACTTTTTTATCAATAGCTGCCGGGAAAGAGCAAGGATTTGTTGCAGGAATGAACTCAACCTATACGAGCTTAGGTAATATCGGTGGGCCTGCGATGGGTGGAATATTATTTGACGTAAACATCCACTATCCTTATCTTTTCGCTGCTGTCATTATGGTCATTGGATTCGGTATTACAGTTATGTGGAAAGAAAACCAATTGGGAGAAAGCTTAGCGAAAAAAATAGAAAAGCACGAGGCACCTTTGGAACAATAACTACAACCACTACCTTGGTTACACCTTTTGCTTTTAATTTGCTTTCTAAATCAGTCTTTAAAAAGCTGTTAGGGAAATTTTTTACGATAATATTTTCGTGTTCTAATGGCAGAACAGTTTCAGGTAGTTCAACTCCCTCTGTATTTGGAAGAAAGAAGCCTAATTCAGGACTACTTGCGATATGCTGAACATGAAAAATATTATCTTTGTTATTTTGTCTAAACCAATCAAGAACTTTAGCAGCGTTAGCGGCTGCTTTATCAGGATTGCTTAACTCCATCTTTCCATTTGGAAAAATTTCTTAATAAAATTCTCGATTATGGAAACTACACTTTGTATCTATCCATACAAGAGACTAATCAACAAAATCCTTTGACTGTCAGATGATTAAAACATTTACTGAAATTGAAAAAATAAGTAGTTGACATCGTTTTCATACGAAGATACAATAACACTATCAAAATAATTGGATAGTTACTGTCAGGCAGGCTATACTGATTTTTGTTGCTAGAATGGTTTCATGTTTTATTGTATAACCTTGGAGGCAAATGAAATTATGAATATAGATAAGGTTATTAACAATAATTTAGTTCGCTCATATAAAGATGGTAAAGAAACCCTTGTGATGGGGAAAGGTCTTGGTTTTAAAAAGCAGAAAGATGATTTCATTGATGAAACGTTAATAGAAAGAATTTATGTCATTGAAGGAGAAGAAAATAGTAATTATCTAGAAGTATTACTGTCTAATATTCCTTACACATATGTTCAAACTACAAATGAAATCGTTAAATATGCAATCAATTCCTTAGATAAAAAGTTAGATGATACGATTTGGTTAGGTCTAACCGATCATATATACCATGCGATTGATCGTGCTAAAAAAGGGAAAATAGTAAGAAATGTTTTATTATGGGAAATTAGCAGGTTTTATAATCATGAATATCTAATCGGTAAGGAAGCATTGAAAATTATTGAAAAGCGACATGGTGTAAAACTTAATGATTCAGAGGCTGGATTTATCGCATTACATTTAGTCAATGCGCAAATGGATGATAACGTAAAGATCCAAGAAACGATGGAAATGATTCGTAGACAAAAGAAAATAATAGATATAGTTAAATACCATTACGGTTTAGAACTTAATGAAAGTTCAATACACTTTGACAGGTTTTGGACACATATTAAATACTTTGTTAGAAGATTATCTAAAGGAAAAGAAAGTATCAAAGAAGACCTAGGATTTTTAGGTGTAATTAAAAACAAGTATCCGAATGAATATAAATGTGCGAAACGAATTGAAGAATATGTTCAAAAAGAATTCAATTGTGAATTGACAGAAGATGAACTTATTTATCTTGCTATCCACATTAGAAGAGTGATAGGAGAAAGTGCATAACAATAAACAGGTTTTGCTATGTGGGATTGTTACGAAAGGCTATACCCACCAGTTAAAGAATGAGATCCTAAGTTGATTTCCTTCTAAAGCTGGTGGGTTTTATTTTTGAAAAAAGTAAAATAATAAATAGTGAATTTGCTTCGTGGGATTGTTACGAAAGGCTATACCCACCAGTAAACGAAAGGAATCATATGTTGATTTCTTTCCTTTGCTGGTGGGTTTTATTTTTGAAAAATCTATCAGGAATTTAAAAAGGGGGAAGTTATATGGATTTTAAAAATCTAGCAGCTACTATTTTAGAAAAAGTTGGCGGAAAAGAAAATGTTTCATCAGTAGGGCACTGTGCAACACGTCTACGGTTTAATTTAAATGATGACAAGAAGGCAGACACCGAAGCAATAAAAAACACAAAGGGTGTTGTTGGTGTGGTCAACAAAGGAGGACAATATCAAGTCATTATTGGAAATGATGTTTCCAATGTATATAAACAGCTAGTCAAGTTAGGAAATCTTAGTGATGCAAGTAGCAGTGATACAAAAGACAGGGAGAAAAAAGGTGTTGTTGCAAAAGTATTAGACACCATTGCTGGGTGCTTCTTCCCTATTATTCCAGCTCTCGCCGGAGCTGGTATGTTAAAAGCATTACTGGCATTATTAATAGCACTTAAGTGGATAACCGTTGAATCTGAAAGTTATCGGTTTATGAGTTTTATTGCGGATGCAGCATTTTATTTCTTACCATTACTGTTAGCAGTCTCAGCTGCAAAAAAGTTTAATGTTAATCAATATATGGCAATGGGAATTGGCGGAATTTTAGTGCATCCTATGTTTATTTCAATGGTGGGTGCGGCCAAAGAGGCTGGTACAGGATTACATTTCCTCGGTATTTCGGTTCCTCTAGTTTCATATGCAACATCCGTTATACCAATCATTTTGGCAGTCTGGTTAATGTCTTATGTAGAACCCTTTTTTGATAAGATTGTGCCAAATTCTATGAAGCTAATGATTGCTCCATTGTTAACTTTAATTGTTGTAGCCCCAGTGACTTTGATTGTGATTGGACCATTAGGAAATAATCTTGGTCTAGGACTTGGAGCAGTTATTAATTTTCTCAACACTTATGTGAGCTGGTTAGTTCCAATGTTGGTAGGTACATTTACGCCGTTTTTGGTCATGACAGGTATGCATTACGGCATTATTCCTATCGGTATGAATATGCTTGCAACAAGAGGCATTGATACAGTTGCAGGTCCAGGAATGATGGTTTCAAATATTGCTGAAGGTGCAGCATCATTAGCTGTAGCACTTCGTACAAAGAATAAAGATATTAAACAACTGGCTTCTTCCGCTGGGATTACAGCGGTTATTGGTATTACAGAACCTGCCATGTATGGTATTAGTTTAAGATTCAAAAGACCATTAATTGCTACGATGATTGGTGGCGGGGTTGGAGGTCTGTTTATAGGAATTATGGGTGTTGGAAGATATGCTCAAGTTGCTCCAGGTCTATTTTCATTGCCTAGTTATATTGGACCGGATGGTTTTTCAAATTTAATTTATGCATCTATTGGTTGTGGCATATCGTTTGTTACAGCATTTATTGTTTCATATATCCTTGGCATTGAAGATCCAGTTGAAGAATCCATGGAGAACAAATCTGAAACCAAAAAAGATATTACTTTGGATAATGTAATCTATTCACCTCTCAGAGGGAAAGCAGTTGAACTTAAAGAAGTAGATGATGCTGTATTCTCAGAGGGAATTTTAGGGAAAGGTGTAGCGATTATTCCGGAAGAAGGAAAGGTTTTTGCACCTATTGATGGAACAGTAACAGCCTTCTTTGATACACATCATGCAGTTGGCATTACAGGTGAAAATGGATCAGAAATTCTCATTCACGTCGGAATTGATACAGTCAAATTAGGAGGTCGCCATTATACGCCAAAAGTGGCAAAAGGACAAATAGTAAAAAAAGGTGACTTATTATTAGAATTTGATATTGATGCAATTAAAAAGGAAGGTTATCAAGTCATTACTCCATTTATTGTAACAAACTCAGCCGATTATGCAGATATTTTAAGTATCACAGGAAAAGATGTACAACCAGGAGAAGCTTTACTTAAATTAGCTTAATAATGGTGGGGATTGGCTGCTCGAAAGGGCACCCAATCCCAATATAAAAAGAGAGGAAGTTAGAGTAATGGGTTTTCCAAAAGACTTTTTATGGGGCGGTGCAACTGCTGCAAATCAATGTGAAGGCGCGTATTCAACGGACGGCAAAGGATTAAGCACTGCAGATGTGATGACAGCAGCGGCTCATGGTGTTCCTAGAGAAATAACAAACGGTGTTGAGGAAGGAAGATATTATCCTAGTCACAATGCTGTCGATCATTATCATCGTTATAAGGAAGATATCGCATTATTTGCTGAAATGGGGTTCAAATGTTATCGCATGTCCATTGCTTGGGCAAGAATCTTCCCAAATGGGGATGAAGAAGTACCCAATGAAGAGGGTTTAAAGCATTATGATGATGTCTTTGATACTTGCCATCAATATGGAATTGAACCCTTAGTAACAATATCTCATTTTGAGACACCACTTGGATTACTAAATTATGGCTCATGGGAAAATCGTAAAGTAATCGATTTTTATTTGCGGTATTGCGAAACACTTTTTAATCGTTATAAAGGAAAAGTGAAATATTGGCTTACATTTAACGAAATCAATGTCATGTCAACCAAACCTTGGATGGCTGCCGGAGTCAACTCTAATGATGAGCAAGTACGTATGACGGCTGCCTATCATCAATTTTTAGCCAGTGCCAAAGCTGTGCAAATGGCTCACAGAATTGATCCAGTTAATAAAGTGGGAATGATGTACAATGGACACGTTGCTTATCCAGCAAGCTGTGATCCTGAAGACCTACAAAGAACGAATGATTTTATGCATAAGATGCTTTTTTATAGTGATGTTCAATGTCGCGGCTATTATCCAGCTTATAAATTAAAGGAATTTGAACGTGAAGGAATCGTTTTACCTGTTCAAGATGGTGATTTAGAAGATTTGAAGAATGGTACGGTTGATTTCTTATCTTTTAGTTATTACATGACTCATGTTGTAGGAAAAAATTCTCCTTTAGTTTTTAACGGATTAAATGGTGTTAAAACAGGTTACAAAAATCCTCATCTACAAATAAGTGAATGGGGCTGGGGAATAGATCCGATGGGTCTCCGTTACTTATTAAATCTTCTATATGATCGTTATCAAATACCTTTAATGATTGTAGAGAATGGTTTAGGAGCAGCTGATAAAGTTGAAGAAGACGGCAGTATCCATGATTCATATCGTATTGAGTATTTAAGAGATCACATTAAAGAAATGAAAAAAGCGATTGAAATTGATGGTATTCCTTTGATGGGATACACCATGTGGGGACCAATCGATATCATTGCTGCTAGTACAGGTGAAATGAAGAAAAGATATGGCTTTATTTATGTAGATGTAGATGATAACGGAAACGGCACATTTAAACGTATAAAAAAAGACTCCTTTTATTGGTATAAAAAGGTGATTGAATCAAATGGGGAAGTTTTATAGGTTTTTGGTGCTAAAAGAGATTGAGATACTTTTTAATAAATAGTGTTCATCTCAAAAGGAGATGTATGATTCTTGTCACTTGCAAAAAATGTTTCATTCGTTAAAAATCAAAATTTATTAATCGCAGCTATTGCGTTTGGAATTATATTAAACCCATTAAATACATCGATGATTACCGTCGCATTGCCAGAGATAAAAAATGAGTTTTTACTTACATCAAAAGACATTACATGGTTAATCGCTTCATATTTTATTGTTTGTGCGATTTTCTTACCGCTTATTGGTAAAATGAGCGATTTATATGGAAGAAAAAAAATATTTCTGTCAGGACTACTGCTGGTCAGTATTTCTTCCTTTGCTGCTCCATTATCTCAAAATATGCCGTTTCTGTTAGGAATGCGAGCCATACAAGCAATTGGAACTTCGGCTTTATATCCTGCCGGAATGGGAATTGTTCGTTCTTATATTGAAAAAAACCAAAATAGAGTGATTGGTTCACTAACGGTCTGTGCTACCACCTCGGCAGCATTTGGACCAACAATCAGCGGACTGTTAATTCAGCAGGGCGGATGGCATGTTATATTTTATGTTAATTTCCCGATTATCATTATTTCTGCCGTCTTGGGTTTGTTTTTTATTCCTCAAGATGAAAAGGGACCTGCCAAAACATTCAAGTGGGACGGAATTGGAATCATTGTTTTCAGTTGTATGATTTCTTTATGGATTTACTTTTTACAAACATTAAAAAGTGGTTTAAGCGTATGGGCTTTAATAGGTTCGATTGCG
Organism: Neobacillus sp. C211; assembly: GCF_051842875.1. NCBI lineage: Bacteria > Bacillati > Bacillota > Bacilli > Caryophanales > Bacillaceae > Neobacillus > Neobacillus sp. C211. Next base: position 40,123 of record NZ_JBPXRO010000029.1, on the reverse strand, counting down.
TTAACATTTTTATTCTATTACTTTGAAAAAAGGAAGGTAGAGCCTTTTATAGATGTACTGTTCTTAAAGAAAAATCTCAACATTTCACTCCTATATATTCAATACATTTTTGCAACATTGATTTTCTTTGCCATGCTGCTTTCTATACCGATGTATTTACAATCTGTATTCTTGCTGAGCTATAAGTTAACGGGGATTATTATGCTCTCACTGTCAATCTTTTCTATCATTAGTACACCACTTGCCACCCGCTGGATCGAAAAGTCAGGATATAAAATCCCTTTACTTACAGGAGTCATTATCGGAGTCGTAGGTATTGTCCTTTTAATGACAATAGACCATAGCTCTCCACTTTACTGGATTTTTATCGTGTTATCCATCATCGGATTTAGCAATGGTATGTTAAATATCGGTTTGCAAACCCTACTCTATTCATTTGTATCTAAATCAGAAACCGGTACAGCTTCAGGTCTATTTTTGATGTCAAGATTTATAGGTAATATCCTTGCTTCCAGTGTATTTGGGGTAATGTTTGCAACTGGAGTCACTGATACCAATCTAAATTGGATGACAGTCATCTTAATTGTTGTGTCTGTTATTCTATTATCAGGAATACTCTTCACAACAAAAAACAAAGGTGTAAAAGGAACTTCCTAGCTAAGTAAAACTGCTAATTTTTAAATGGTTTTTTATTCCAGTAGCTATTTGTAAGGGCAAAGCTAGTAGCTATATTTTTCCTTTATGTTTAAACTAAAAGCTTTTCTTCGAAAAGATTAGGATTTTTGATAGTCTCATGCGAAGGAGGATTTGCTATATATGGAAGCTTTAAAAATAATCAAAGAAAGAACAGAACACAGTGTAAAATATGCTCAGCAGCATTTAGCAAATGAAAGAACTTATCTGGCTTGGATTCGGACTGCTATATCTATAACAGGTGTTGGTTTCTTAACAACTTCTTTACATTTTACTATTAAAATCAGTTCCAATTCTGCTATTAATAATTTGGCGATATTTCTAGGGATTTTCGCTTGTGTTGTTGGCTTTATAACAGCTGTTTTGTCAACTATCGATTACACAAGGAAAAGGAGGGAAATCCAAGAAGGCATATTTATTCCGTCTAACTATTCAATCATATTTATTTCTATTTTATCTTCACTTTTGTTTTTTTTGATTTTTATGTATCTTACTTTCTTATTGTTTAAAACCTAAAAACACACAAAAAAGGTATATTCCTCAAATACTGAGGTACTATACCTTTTTTTTGCTTAGAATCATAGGGTCCTTTCAGTATCAACTCATCAATGCAGCATATCTGCTTTTTTCTCTTTTATTTTTCTTTATTATTCTCCCCCCACTGGCACATTTCTTGGATAATAGGCCAAAGACTTTGCCCTTTTTCAGTAAGGCTGTATTCGACCTTTGGAGGAATTTGTGGATATTCCTTACGATGAACTAAACCATCGTTCTGCATTTCCTTTAATGTAGAACTGAGTGTTTTATAGGTTATCTTCCCTAGCATACGCTGAAGTTCATTATAGCGGACTGTACCGTTTTTTGATAAATGGTAAATAATTAGCAGTTTCCATTTACCGTTGATAATGGAGAGTGTATAGCCAAAAAAAGGTTCTTGGCTTTCAGAAATTTTCTCGTTGATATCAGCAACATTAACCTTGGATCTTTTTATCATTACACTATCCTCCTAGATAGTATGCGTCATTAAAGTACATACTTGTTTACGAATATATAATGACTATATAATACATTCGAGTCCTAGTAAAGGAGGATTCAAATATTTGTTTTTGAGAGAGTGCTATATAAATCAATATTTTCAACTATGAAAAAAATCATTAGGAGGACAAGTTAATTATGTTATCACAACAATATCAAGACAACACATTACTAAAGAAAATCCAAGAAGCTGAGGCGATTGTGGTTGGTGGCGCTGCTGGGATGTCTGAGGCTATTGGACACAGTTTTTATCATACTGATGAAAATTTTCTGAAGCATTTTGGAAAATTTGCAGATAAATATGGTATTAAAAACCTTTTTGAGGGATTTTATTACCGTTTTTCTACAAGAGAAGAACGGTGGGCTTATCTTGCAACTGAAATCAAATTTTTATATGATGCCGAAGCCGGTCGCCCATACCTTGATTTATTGCAACTACTTCAAGGCAAAAATTATTTCATTGTTACGACGAATCAAGACTCACAGTTTTCCAAGACTTTCCCTGAAGAAAAAGTTTCCCCAATTCAAGGGGATATGCGTTATTTTCAATGCGGCTCCCGTTGCCATGATCAGGTTTATTTTAATAAAGAGCAAGTTGAGAACATGTATGCAAACATAGATGGAACCAGAATTCCAACAGAGTTAATTCCGTTTTGTCCAAAGTGCGGGCAGGAAATGGAACCATGGGTGCGCTCTTATGTGTTTCTGGAGGGTAGCTCTTACAGAAGGGAATTAATGAAATACAATGAGTATCTTATAAAAAATAAAGATAAAAAGGTTCTCTTTCTGGAATTAGGTGTAGGAACCATGACACCGATGTTCATCAAAGAGCCATTCTGGAACATGACTTACAGTTGGCCAGACGCATTCTATATTACCATCAATCCAAAGGACGCATTGTTGCCAAGGGAACTGAAGGGTAAGGGACTCGCCATTCATGAAGATACTGCCGTGGTATTACAAGATGCTTTGAACGAGAAAGCAAAAAGAGATACGGATATTGGATAAGTACTGAGCAATCCAGCTCGCATATGTAAGGAATACACGAATTCATACACAGATTCAACAAAATTTTATAAAAATGGAGGATCATATGGAAGAGAAGTATCAAGAAGTTTTAAGCAAAATCAAGGAGGCTGACAGTATTGTAATCGGCGCAAGTAACGGACTCGCCATTTCGGAAGGTTTTAATATTTTTGCAGAGGATTTGTCCTTTCTGGAACATTTTGGCGATTTTCGTAAAAAGTATGGTTTTCGTAGTATCCTACAGGGATCTTTTTATCCATATCCTTCCGAGGAAGAAATGTGGGCATTTTTCAGCCGTATGTACGCCTACTTTTTAAACAACAAGGAAGCTAGTCCTGTTATGAAGAACCTTTATGAACTGGTGAAGGATAAAAATTATTTTGTGGTTACCTCTAATACAGATTCTCATTTTACACTGGCAGGATTTCAAAAGGAACGCCTTTTCGAAATAGAAGGCAATAGTCGGTATTTGCAATGTTCTCATGGTTGCCATATTCGAATTTATCCAGGTGACGAAATATTGAGTAAAATGGCCCAACACCAAGAGAATGGAAAAGTCCCTCTGGATCTTATTCCTAAGTGTCCAGAGTGTGGCGGCTCAATGCAAGTCCATGTCGAAATCGATCAGAGTTTTCTAAGGGGTGAGGCATGGCAAGCAAGCTTTCAAGCTTATCAGGATTTTATCGATAATGCTCATGGCAAAAAATTAGTCCTGCTGGAATTAGGCGTAGGTGCTAGAAATCAAATGATTAAAGCCCCGTTTATGAATTTAACGAGTCTTGAGGAAAATGCGACCTACATTACTTTTAATAAAGGATCCGAGCTTTATATTCCAGATGTAATTGCTTCAAAATCTATTGGTATCGACGGTGATATTACGGAAGTGTTAGAGCAATTAGTTCAGTTCAAATTAGCTAATTTTAGCTAATAAGAAAACAGAGGAGGAATGGAAAGGTGTTTCTAGTAAATACTCTGAATAATCCTATCTGCCAACCAATCAAAAAGCCTTATGAACGATGGTATAAATTCATGGAGCAAAACGTAGTGTTTTGGCTGCCGGATAGTGAATGGCATACGAAAACCCATTGCGCTCGCGTACTGTTACTGGCGCTCCTCATCGGACATCAAAAAGGTCTGAGTGAGGAGGAAAAGGACGCACTGGGGATGGCGGCTGTTTTCCATGATTCCCGCCGCCTTGATGATGGGATTGATAAAGGACATGGTAGTCGTGCGGCAGAGTATTACAAAGATTTTTGCCGTGAGTACGATTTGCACTTTGATGCTAAAACCTACTACATCACCTATTATCATGACCAAGATGATTCGCTTGGTTTGGCAGAGATTGCAAAGTTACCTACTCTTAGTGAACGAGGGGTGCTGCTGTATCAGATATTCAAGGATGCTGACGCACTGGATCGTTTCCGTCTGGGTCCTGATGTGTTGAATGTAAATTTTCTTCGGACCGAAGAAGCACATCGACTTGTTGACTTTGCTAAAGATCTCATACAGAAAAGTAGTGAAAATATAGAGAGAAAAAACTAATTATCGTGAGCAAGTCCGACCGTATTTTGTTAGTTTAGGAGGAAAGTAGTATGCACAAGTATATCGATGATAGCTTCGCCCTTCATACGGACTTGTACCAAATCAATATGGCAGAAGCCTATTGGGAAGACAACATTCATACGAAAAAAGCTGTATTCGAATTGTATTTTCGAAAATTACCATTTGGAAACGGATATGCGATCTTTGCCGGACTGGAACGAATCATTGAATATCTTCAAACTTTTCATTTTTCTGAAAGTGATTTGGATTATTTAAAAGACCTTGGCTATCAAGAAGAATATGTTGATTTTTTGCGAACCGTACGTTTTACAGGAAATATTCGTGCCATGAAAGAAGGGGAAGTTGTATTTGGCAACGAACCCATTCTTCGTATCGAAGCACCGTTAATCGAAGCGCAACTCATCGAGACGGCATTGTTGAATATTGTAAACTATCAAACACTCATCGCAACCAAAGCTTCTCGAATCAAACAAGTCGCAGGTGATCAACCCGTCTCAGAGTTTGGAACAAGACGCGCACATGAATTCGATGCTGCATTATGGGGTACAAGAGCTGCTTATATTGGAGGATTCTCTAGCACAAGTAATGTTCGAGCAGGAAAACGATTCGGACTTCCTGTCTCCGGAACACATGCCCATTCCTTTGTTCAAGCTTATGGGGATGAATACACTGCTTTCCATAAATATGCAAAACGGCACAAAAATTGTGTCTTCTTAGTGGATACCTATGACACGCTAAAATCAGGTGTTCCTACGGCAATCAAAGTAGCCAATGAACTGGGGAACACCATAAATTTTGCAGGCATTCGGTTAGATAGTGGGGATTTGGCTTACCTTTCCAAAGAAGCAAGAAAGTTATTAGATCAAGCAGGATTTGTTGATACAAAAATATATGCTTCGAACGATCTCGACGAATATACCATTATGAACTTAAACGCGCAAGGAGCCAAAATTGATGCATATGGAATCGGTACTAAAGCCATAACCGCCTTTGATCAACCGGCATTAGGTGCCGTGTACAAATTGGTCTCCATTGAAGATGACAACGGTAAGATGACCGATACGATCAAAATTTCTTCAAGCCCTGAAAAAGTCACAATACCAGGATTAAAAAAGGTATACCGTATTATCAATAATCTGACGAATAAATCAGAAGGAGATTATATCACCTTAGCCAACGAACAACCAGAAAAAGAAGCAAAACTTCACATGTTTCATCCTGTACACACGTATATTGGAAAATTCGTCACTAATTTTACGGTCAAGGACTTACACGAAGTTATTTTCGACCATGGCACACTTGTGTACGAATACCTACGGGTCCAAGAAATTCAATCCTTTGCACAACAACAACTTGACCTTTTATGGGATGAGTATAAACGTACTTTAAATCCAGCCGAATATCCTGTGGTTCTAAGTCAAGCTTGTTGGGACAACAAAATTAAAAACATAGAGGAAGCAAAAAAACATAAACGATTATCTCTACAAAACAGCTGAAATTAGTATTTTTTTACTCTCTTCTTTCGATTATGTGTTTGGGCGAGGGTGAACATTTCAACTTGAAATAGGTTAATTTGTATGAAATTTAGATTAATGGTTTTTCGTTGTTGTTTTTTGCCCACCCCCACTAGGAAATAGGAGGTATACCTGTTCGTGATTGTAAATGATAGGATTCAAATTTTACGTGAGTTAATGTATGGATATGGGCAGAGGTTTGGTTTATCTGCACCAGAAACTGTAGCAGTATCTCAAACTTTAGATAAATTAATCAATCAATCAATCTTAAAAAAAGGGCGAAATAATTTACAAATTGAAATGTATCTGAACAAATAAAGTATAGAAGGATTGCAATATTAAAATAATTAATTTTGGGGTTGGATTAAATGTCAAAAGAAGCCTTAATAATTGTTGATATGAGTAATGATTTTGTAGCAGATCATGGAACTTTAACTGTTGGTAAGCCAGCACAAGAAGTAGTGCCTTATATTAAGGATTTGGTAACAAGATTTTTAGCTGAGGGAAATGTAGTTGTAGTAACAATGGATGCACACCAACTAAATGACCCACACTTTGAATTATGGACACCACATAATATTGTAGGAACAGAAGGGCAACAATTGTACGGAGAATTATATGATTGGTTTCAAAAAAATAAAGATAATGAGAGTGTAATGTATACGCCTAAAACGAACTATAATGCATTCTTTAAAACAGATTTGGCTGAAACTTTGAGAAATTTCGGAGTAGATAAGGTTCATACTGTTGGAGTATGTACAGATATTTGTGAATTTTTAACAGTTGCAGGAGCAGACGCAGAAGGATTCAAAACAGCCATTCATAAACAAGGTGTAGCAGCATTTACGGACCTTGGAGAAACAATGGTAAACCATATGAAACTTTGCTTCCATACTGAAATTATTGATTAAACGAAACCAAATAGGTTGGTGAAATACATGATTGATTTTTTACAACGAATTAATGAACTAGCGAAAAAGCAGCGTGAAGAAGGTTTAACTAATGCTGAAAAAGTCGAGCAACAGGTGCTTCGAGAAGATTATTTACGTGCAATACGTGGACAAGTGCTCAATACTTTCTCAAAGATGAAGGTATTGGATCCACTTGGGAATGATGTAACACCCGAAAAAGTCCGAAATATAAATACAAAAGAATAAAAGCATATATAAAGAATGGGAGATTAAAGTGAAAGATTATTTAGTAAAAGCCATTGCTCACAATAAACAAGTGCGTGCATATGCCGCTATTACAACTGAAACGATCGAGGAAGCAAGACGCCGCCATGATATGCTAGCAGTCTCTTCCGTGGTTTTGGGACGTTCAATGACAGCAGGAGTCATACTTGGTGCTATGCTAAAAGGAGAAGAAAAACTAACCATAAAAATGAATGGCGGCGGCCCAATTGGGACCATCCTTGTTGATGCAAATGCCAAGGGTGAAGTGAGAGGGTATGTTTCAAATCCTCATTCCTACTTAGTGGAGAGTCAGCAGGGTTTACTTGATATTAAATCAGCGGTGGGCACAAATGGAATCCTTTCCGTTACCAAAGATATTGGCTTGTATCACCCGTTCATTGGCCAGGTTCCCATTGCTTCGGGTGAAATCGGTGAGGATTTTGCTTCTTATCTACTGCATTCAGAACAAGTCACTTCCTCTGTTGGCGTTGGTGTCCTAGTGAACCCGGACTTTACCATTCAAGCAGCTGGAGGTTTTATTATTCAGCTGATGCCAAATACAGAAGAAGAGACCATTGGTTTCATAGAAGAACGTTTACAAACGATGCCTTCCATTTCTTCGATGATTGGGCAAGGTATAACACCAGAACAAATACTTCAACAAATACTTGGTGAAGAAAATGTCAGCGTTCTTGAAACAATGCCAGTTGAATTTCAATGTGAATGCTCTAGAGATAGAATCTCAAACGGTATTTTAAGTCTAGGAAGCGAGGAAATCCAAGATATGATAAATACGGATGGACATGCTGAAGCACAATGCCATTTTTGTAATGAAAGCTACTATTATAGTAAAGATGATTTAGAAAAATTATTAAAAGTGTGCATTTAAATAGAATAAAAAGGAAATGTAAACCATATTATAGTCTTTTCCTTCCCTTGGCATTAGGGATTATTATTTATGATAGAAAGTATTATAGAAAGACAGGAGATAAACAAATGGAGAAAGCACCAAAAGACACACGTGTAGTTGTAGGAATGTCAGGCGGGGTTGATTCTTCCGTTGCAGCACTGCTCCTAAAAGAGCAAGGCTATGACGTAATAGGAATATTCATGAAGAACTAGGACGATACGGACGAATTTGGTGTTTGTACGGCTAAAAAAGACTACGTGGACGTTATCCGCGTCTGTAATCAACTGGATGTTCCCTATTATTCCGTAAATTTTGAAAAGCAGTATTGGGACAATGTATTTACCTACTTCCTGGAAGAATATAAGGCTGGTAGAACGCCGAATCCTGATGTGATATGCAATAAGGAAATCAAATTTAAGGCATTCTTAGATTATGCATGAGCCTTGGAGCCGATTATGTGGCTACAGGACATTATGCACGATTGGTCAGAGAAAACGGGAAAGTTCACATGTTAAGAGGGAAAAATGAAAATAAGGATCAGACTTATTTCCTTAATCAATTAAAGGAGGAGCAGTTAAGTAAGGTATTATTCCCGATAGGCGATATGGAAAAACCAAAAGTAAGGGAATTAGCTGCCAAAGCTAATTTGGCGACAGCATCCAAAAAAGATAGTACAGGTATTTGCTTTATTGGTGAACGAAATTTCAAAGAGTTCTTAAGTGGTTATTTGCCTGCTCAAAAAGGGATTATAGAAACATTGGACAGAAAAGTGATTGGACATCATGATGGATTAATGTATTATACAATCGGACAGAGGCGTGGATTGGGGATTGGGGGAGATGGAGATCCTTGGTTTGTAGTCGGAAAGGATCTAGAAAGGAATGTACTATATGTTGAACAAGGCTTCCACCATGAATTCCTATATTCAGACAGTATCATAGCAAATAATGTAAGCTGGATTTCAAAAGAAGCTATGCCTAATACATTTGAATGTACTTCAAAAAGCCACCTTTAAAATTATCAAGACAGAGTTTGTAAAAGGTATATATTTTGAAAATTTAGAACGGTTAAAATTGGAATTAGATGATTATGTTCATTGGTTTAATCACATCAGAATCCACGGGACACTTGGATATTTAAGCCCTATGGAATATAAAAAAGAACACCTTAAAAAAATTGTCTAGTTTAGTGTTGACATACTAGAAACAGGCTTTGGCTTAAGGAGGTGCTTTCACTACTAATCTCCCTCGTTTCGAATACGTGATAAAAATAAATGAAAGGGTTTCTCGTTATAATAAATGAAGAAATAGTGTAAGCGACTTTGTGATTCCTAAGAGGATAAACAAGGTCGCTTACTGTCGTTGTAAACTCTTTTTTACTATTTCCATAACGCGTAAATTATTTAATTAAATCTCTAGCAACTGAAGAGGTTTAGTTTGATTAAAAGTTTGTAATTCTTTTGATTTAACTAGTTCGACCTTTTTTGAGTCCTGGTTTACAATTTCACAGTAACCGGAGCTATATGTGTACATTATTTTATATAGTTCTCCTTCATATAATACAACGGATCCATTTTCTAATTTCTCTAACAAGCAGATACTCCCCCTTTTTAATCCTCTTTCTTTAATAATTAATTATAGGAATATCCCTTATATATGTAAACCTTATTTTCTTTTTGGTTAACAATTAACTTTATTTTACATCATATACAAACCTAGTTTACATAAACCTAACTTTCGGAAGTTGGAAAAAATGATAAATCTACCTTTCAAGGAAAAAAAGTAACCAACACCTTCACTCGTTAAGTATCCTTTGTAGGGAACTTTCCGGTTGGATGAGGGGTTCATTAAATGTTTACTCAAATATATACATAAAACAAAGGGGCACTAATTCAAGAATTTTAAGTGGTCAACCAAAAAAATTATTTTTCTTGACATGGGATTTCTATTTAAATACAATATTTCTATAAATACTGAAATATGTATTTATATTTTTTGGAAGGGGGTCATCCTTGGTGAATGATGATATTGCAGTAAAAGTCTATAAGGCACTGGGTGAAACAACACGTTTACAAATAGTTAAAGTTTTAGCAAAACAACCGGAATTAGCTTGCCATGAAATGAAAAATCAAATAAAAGTGTCGGCCAATTCAACTTTGACACATCATTTAAAACCATTACTCGATTGTGGATTGCTTTCCGTTCGCAAAGAAGGTACCTTCCGATATTATAGTTTACAACGAGAAGTCCTTGAACAATACGCTCCCGCTTTACTTTAAACAGAAAGCGGAATATTTTTAATCTTTATTTCAGTATTTATAGAAATACAGAATAATAGAATTGAATGGGGGAAAATCATATGAGTCAACTAAGCAAAGATCATAATTGGAATCTGAAAAATGGTTTAGAAAGTAAACTTTTTGAACCTATAAAAATGGGAGCATGGAATTTACGCTCTCGTACGGCGATGGCTCCTTTAACAAGATGTTTTGCTGATGATCAAACTGGCGTAGTTGGAGATGATGTGGTGGAATATTATCGAAAACGTGCTGCTGACGGAATCGGATTAATTATTTCAGAAGGAACAGTAATTAGTCCTAGAGGAAAAGGCTATCCTGGAATTCCTGGAATTTATTCTGAGGAACAAATTAAAGGGTGGAAAAAAGTAACTGATGCTGTGCATAAAGAAGGCGGTACGATAATTGCACAAATTTGGCATGTAGGACGCTTATCACATCATGAACTTACAGGAAACTTGCCACCGCAAGCCCCATCGGCCATTCCTGCTGAAGGATTAGTATCTCGTTTTCGTAAGCCATATGATATCCCTGAAGAGATGACAATTGCGGATATAAGGGAAGTTGTAAGTCAATATGCGCAGGCGGCAAAAAATGCAATCGAAGCTGGATTTGATGGGGTAGAAATTCATGCTGCACACGGATATTTAATCGATCAATTTAATTCAGACATAACGAATCATCGCACTGATCAATATGGAGGTATTCTAGCACTAAGATTAACATTCATGAAAGAAGTAATAAGAGCAGTTATAGATGCCATTGGTACTGAGAGAACGATGATTCGATTTTCTGCTCATAAAGCTGATGTTCCAAAGTATATGTGGGAAGATCCAGAAACGGCCATTCGTACATTTGTTGAAGCATTTAATGAAGTTGGCGCTACTTTACTACATCCATCAATCATGCAATTTAATAGAGTACTTGCTGATGGAAAAACAATGCATCAATTAGTACGCAAATATTGGGATGGAGTGATTGTTGGGGTTGGCAGTCTAGATCCAGAAATGGCTGAACAAGCTTTAGAAGTAGGGACAATTGACGTTGCAGCATTTGGACGTCCATTAATTTCAAATCCGAACTTTCTTCATCGTTTGAAAAATGGTGAAGAATTAGAAGAATACGATGCAAAGAAACATCTAAATATTTTAGTATAAATAGTGAATCCATATGAAAATGGAAAAATAAAGGAAGCTTTTGATTGAGCTTCTTTTTATCAATTTGGTATTTCTGTATTTATAGAAATATTAAATTAGTGTAAAAAAATGGAGAGGGAAATTATACATGTCAAATAACGGGAAAATTTATATTTTAGCAATGATTAGTTTTTTAGTCGGTACATCCCAATATATCATTACAGGTATTTTAGATAAAATGGCAGATGCTTTAAGCATTTCTATTGAAGCTGCTGGTCAGCTTATTACCGTTTATTCGCTAGCTTATGCCATAGGTACACCTATTCTAATGGCATTATTGGCTAAAATGGAAAGACGTAGGTTACTTATTTATTCTTTGAGTTTCTTTATACTAGGGAATATACTCTCAGTAATCATGCCTGGTTATGGCTTGTTTATGATTGCTCGAATTATTATGGCTTTAAGTACAGGGGTAGCAGTTGTTACTGTTTTAGGTTTAGCAGCAAAAATTGCACCTGCAGATAAAAAAGCGAGTTCAATTGCAACTGTTGTTATGGGATTTACAACTTCGTTAATAATAGGTGTACCTATTGGTAGATTTATTACATCTGCTTATGGGTGGAAATTTGTCTTTCTTGGTGTTGCTCTATTAGTGTTTATTGCAATATTTATCATTTTACATTCAATCCCACGAATAATGGGGGATGAACCAATTCCTTTAACTAAACAAATTGTAATGTTGAAAAAACCCAAGATTACACTAGGTTTATCAATAACGTTCTTCTTAATGGCAGGTTATGGAGTTGTATTTACTTATTTATCTCCTTATCTTATCAATACTGTTGGAATGAGTGATCACCTTTTAAGTATAGCTTTACTTGTTCTTGGAATCGCTAGCTTATTTGGATCTAAATTCGGAGGCTTCAGTGCAGATAGATGGGGTATAGTGACTACCTTAAAAAGAGGATTAGTACTTAATATCATTTCGATGATCTTGCTTTCATTCGCATCAAGTTCTTTAATCGCAGTTTTTATGATTCTTATCATTTGGTCATTTGCAGGGTGGTCTTCAGGTGCTACACAACAATATAATTTAGCAACAATTCATCCAGAATCTTCTGATGTCTTACTAGGTCTGAATCAGTCAATGATGCAATTAGGATTTGCAGTTGGGGCAGGTCTAGGAGGGCTAGTAGTTGGGCAATTATCAGTATCATCGATCACTTGGTTTGGAGCTTTAGGAGTTGTGTTTGCTCTAGTTACAACCTTTGGCTTATCACGTTACTTGATTCGTGAAAATGTAGTTAATCAAAATTTTAGAGCTCATAAAAGAGCGTAATCTAATTTCGAATAAATGAACTTACTCCTGCACAAATAAGTAAAATCACTACTGGAGCGTTGTTTCGTTCAATTGATCGGCATGGAAGTATCAAGGAAAGGCTAAGTGAAAAATCCGTAGCTCATTATAAAGAAATATATCGGAGAACTTGGGATGGATGCAAACGACTTTGCAGCACATAGTTTAAGAAGTGGATTATCAACAAGCGCAGCAATGATGGGAATGACAGAAATAGTATTATGAAACAAACAGGTCATAAAACTAGGGAAATGGTTGATCGATATGTTCAGGCAGGTCTACGTTATAAAAACAATGCAAGCAGCATTTTAAAAAACTTATAATTTCCGGATTTTCAGTGTGTTCGAGATTTGCATTTAAACGAAATTATCTTTTCTTTTATGTACAACTACCCACCTAATTTGCGCTACTGACTAATTGTCAGATAATTGTATTAAACTACAAAATTTGCTCCTTATTTATTAAGGAAAGATGAAAACATTGTGATTTGGAAGAAGCGCTCATGATAGGGATGTTTGTTTTGATTTCTATTTAAATCGCCGTCGGGCCATTTAGGAAAAATAACCTTGATAATATTAGAATACTTTATGAGGTATTTTGTCTTTTTAAATTCATAAAACATACTGCCATAAACATAAACTGCATTTTTACTTTCTAAATACACATAAAACAGGCATAACATCGTTATGCCTGTTTTATAAATAAATTCTCTCCTTAATGAAGGAGCATTTTACTAATTTTTTATTCCATTTTCTTGCTGTTCTGTTGTGCATTGTATTGGAAAGTATTCTCTAATTTGATTAAATAAACTTATTAGATACTCATTAATTGCAAATCTATCTTCCTTAACAAATTCACTGAACAGAATTTGATTTTTTTTCAATTTTCTCTCCCCTTAATTAATATTTCTATGGATTTTGCAGTACGGTAATTAATTTAATTTTAATGTACTAGCCTGCCTTCGCTAAATATAATGATAGAAACTTATGCCATTCACCTGATTTGATCATACCAGAAAGCGCTTTCATTTTCAAAGATTTCCAATATTCAAGTTTCGACGGCAATTTATTTCAATATATACCAAGATTTTAACTTTATAAGAATAAATTCATATTCGATTAGTGGTGTGAGAGGTCGGGGGTTAGTCACCCCCTCCTACTCGATTTATTAAAGGTCCATATTCTAGAATTAAAGAAGGAAATTAAAAGGTGCTTCTTGAATTTTAAGTTAAGCAGAAAAATAATATTAAATTGTAATAAGTGTAGGGATTTCAATGGATTTGTATTACGAAGTTAATGGTAATGGTCATCCTGTGGTTCTCCTCACTAGTGGTGCTGATGTACGAAACTGGACATTTGTCGCATCTCTTTTAGCAAACACTACAAGGTAGTTGCTTTTGATGGACGTAGGACCGGTAAAAGGTAATCTTATCGGTAAGCACCGAAAGTTAAAGCCAACGGGTCCCGAGCGATACATTTGGGGTGAGGGAGACGGCAGTATGATGCAGGTATTTGATACTTTAATAGGACGTCTTGGGGGATTAATGTGTGCTGAGCATATGATACCGTTAAATGTTACAGCAATGAGTTCATTAAATGAACAGGTCCATGTTTCCTCATGGCCGGCATTTAGCTGTAACATAGGAAAGTTGTTTTTGGAAGATCCAAATCGAATAGCATCACAATATTATGCAACGGCAACCCAGACATTCACATTAATGACCAGCCAAATTATTACGCAAGAAATGGCTGACCGACTTTGCATTAATGATGAACAAAGGGAGATGTTTCAACTTGGTGGAGGATGTACACAAATTATTTCACCAGAGGGAGAAACTATTAGCAATGTAGTGCCAAAAGATGAAGAGGGAATTGCATATGCTGAAATAGACCTTGAATTAATTGTTTTTTGTAAATATGCATATGATTCAGCGGGGCATTACTCAAAGCCAAGTGTTCTTAGCTTGAACTTTAATCGTGAACCACAGCAGGCTGTAAAAAAAATAGGTGATCAGCCACAAAAATCTTATCCTTTTGAGTTCCTACAAGAAGCTGAGGTTAGTAGAATTTAAATTTGATAGGATGGGTTATTGTTTAAAGATTTTTTAAACAATGATCCATCCTTTTATCTATTAATGCAAAAATCGTTCCTAGTGGTTATTTCACTTGGTTATATCTAAAAATGAAATTCAGGATTTAGATGCGTAGTTACTGTTAAGAGAAGTGGTGGCCAATATCAGGTCGTTATAGGAAATGCCGTTTCTGATGTTTATACGGCACTATTAAGGGTAAGGAATTTAAGTAGTTCTAATAACAACAGTATCCCAGAGGATGAACAAAAAACAGGGATGCTTAGTAAATTCATCGAAATGCAGGTTATATGGTATAATTTTCAATAAAAAGGGTGAAAAAAAACTCTTAATTTGTATGAATTTGTTAATAAAAGAATAGAAGAACTAACAGTATATTAATCAGAAATTCTAAAATCGTTAAAGGGAGTAACTAATACAGTGGAGGAATTAAGTTTAGAAGAGGAAAAAGAGATATTAGAAAATAAGATGACATTTTATTCAGCAACAGGTGCATTGGCAGAACTAGAAGGACTAAAGAAAGCGCTAAACAATAAATAGCTTTTGAACTAAGAAGGGAATTCTCCTTTGAAGGAAATGTTTCTTCAGTAGCCTTTTTCTTCTTCAAGTAACAGGAGAGTTGAACTTAAAATAAGTGTTTCTTGGGTCCAAGGGTAAATCTAAGTTAATCAACAAAAGCTTTTTCTATCCCAGAATCGGAGACGCTGTACGGAGCAAAAAAAAAGAAGCCGGCTAAACCAACTTCTTTCTCACTATTTTTAAACTGTCACATTGCTTATTTAACTGATGATGCTGTTTTTTCCTTCTTTGCTTCTTTGTCTTGAATTAATTTTAGAAGATCTAGGAAATTATCATCACGTGTATAAATTGCTTTTGCTCCATTATCATCGTATTCATAGAAACCTTTATTTGAACGAATACCATGTTCACTTTTTTCGACCATTTCTTTTAAGAATTTAGGAACTTCTCTTGTATTTGATAAATCCTGCTCGATGTTGTATACCATAGCTTGTGTTGTTTGCAGGCCTGCTAAATCCTGACTTTCCATTGGTCCGCAGAAAGCCCATTTAAAGCCCATGCTTCCTCTGACAGCGATATCAATATCTTCTGCCGTACATACTCCCAATTCAATTAAGTTGAAGCATTCCCGTAGAAAGGCTACTTGTATGCGGTTAACGATAAAGCCGGTAATCTCTTTTTTCAGTACTACTGGAGTTTTACCGATTTCTTTCATTAGGTCATAAGTTACTTTTACGACATTTTCATCTGTCTGCTCAAATTTAGCAATTTCTACAATTGGTACAAGTTGTGGAGGGTTAAAGTAGTGTGTAATGATAAATCTTCCCGGATGTTTTGCTCTTTGTGTTAATTCTTTTAACGGGAAAGTAGATGTATTAGATGCAATAATCGTTTTTTCAGAGACAA
The DNA here is from genome assembly GCF_051842875.1 of Neobacillus sp. C211. NCBI lineage: Bacteria > Bacillati > Bacillota > Bacilli > Caryophanales > Bacillaceae > Neobacillus > Neobacillus sp. C211. The sequence continues at coordinate 23,904 of NZ_JBPXRO010000029.1, read as the reverse complement.
TGCTTTCAATAATCTCGTAAGTATCTAATTTTGTCTCAAGCACTTCTGGAATAGATTCTAGAATAAAATCAGTATCCTGGATCGCTTCAAGTAAATCTGTTGTATATTTAATATTATCCAAAGTCTGCTCCATTTTTTCTTGTGACAGCATGCCTTTATCAACCATAATTTTCAAGCTGTTCGTAATCATTTTTTTTGCTGTTTCCAATGATGTCTCGCGTCTAGCTTGAATACGTACAATATATCCTGCTTGTGCAAGTAATTGAGCAACGCCATGACCCATAATACCTGCTCCGAGTACTGTGATGATCTTCATTTAAAAACCTCATTTCGTACTATGTTTTCTTCATTTTTCATAATTAGAATAGAAAGTCTATTAAAAATAGGAAGCATCTTACTATTTATTTTTATAATAGTAACTTCATTGTGAAAGGGATTTATCAGATAGCATTCTCTTGGTGTTATGTTAATATATAAAGATTAAACAGAAATATTTTTAATTTGCTTCTTCTTGTTTCCAGCCTCTTCAATCGTGTGAATAACAACTGCAGCAACTAGGATAGCTGCAATGGTTACACCAGCTAATATGACAGAAGTATCCATTAAGAGGACAAGAATAATTCCAACAATTGATGCTACTGATGAAAGAATCGTATATGTCGCAAATGTTTCTTAAATTGATAAGCCAAAAAATTCTTTTACCATCCAGAAGCCAGGATCATTTACGTGTGAAGCAAAAGCTGTTCCGCTCCAGTAGCAAGAGCAACAAGTGCTAAGTTTGCCTCAGGATATGATTCTAGCATTGGAAGCACCAATCCGGCAGTTGATAATGCTGCAACAGTTCCTGAACCTAAACAAATACGGAAAATTACGGCAATAATCCACGAAAGAAGAACTGGAGAAATGGAAACATCAGTAAACAGACTAGCAATATATTCCCCAACTCCGCCATCTATAATAACTTGTTTGAATGCACCACCACCACCAGTAATTAAGATTAGCAAACCAATCGCGTTGATGGATGCCCCTGCAGAGGACGTTAAGTCTTTAATTGGAGTTTTCCTGGCAATTCCCATTGTTTTTGATCTCCTATTGCTTCCGCATTGCCTGTTTTTTCAAAAGCACTTGGGGTTCACTTTTTGTTGATTTTAGGGAACCAAACTCCCGCAACTACAATTGTTGGTATCCCAATAATGATTCCGTATATTAATATCATGGCGAGGTCTGCACCGTACTCCTGTGTAACGGCAGTGATTCCTGGATGAGGTGGCAAGAAGCTGTTTGCGACAACTAAAGCACCTGCTAACGTAAGGCCAAAGTGTGTAATGGAAATCTTTAGTTCCTTAGAAATCATATAGATGATTGGAACTAATAGAATAAAGGCAACGTCCCAGAATAAAGCAATTCCTACGATAAAGGAAGAAGCAGCAATTGCCCATTGCACATTCCTTCTTCCAAACTTATCGATTAATGTCATTGAAATTCGATAGGCTCCACCTGCATCAGCGATCAAACGACCAATCATCGCTCCGAAACCTAAGATTAGCGCTATATGTCCTAAAGTACCTCCTAATCCAGCTTCTACTCAAGTGACTATGTCACCTAGCGGCATCCCTAACGCCAGCGCCACAACAAACGAGGAAATAATCAATGAGATGAAAGCGTTTAATTTGAAGACCGTGATTAAAATAATTAATAGAATAACTCCAAGTGCAACCATTAATAATGGTATTTTCATTGTCCCCCTCTTTTTATATTACCCTAAATCTTCCATTAACTTATAGAATCCCCTTTATCTTAAACATTCAGAAAATAAATATTTTATAGATATGGGAATTTTCTGAATGTTTATAGTATAGTAAAAAGCTATTGAAATATCTAATAGAATATAATTTATAAAAAGGCGGTTTTTTAAAACTATTTTTTATAGTTGTAAGTCAATAACGGGATCTATAAGGAGAAAATATTACAGTATTGATTAATAATTCTTATTTAGAAAATCAGAGCCATATTAGGAGGAGAAAACAAGATGGTAAAAACAGCAACAAAATTTCTCTTGCGAATTTGCCCTTCTCTTTTTCCACAATAAATATATGCTTAAATTGATCAGTATAGGTGATTCCTTTTGAACTTACAGATTTAACGTAATTATTAGCTGATTGCAACTTGATCTCTTTCTCTGTGAAGATCTTTTTACTCATAATTACTCCGTCTCCATGTTTAGTTCGCTGAGTTGTATTTCTTTATTATACAAAAATGTACCCACTAGGTAGACTTTTTTTAAGTTCTATTAGGGTAAATTTTATAGGGAGAACGGCTTTTTTTTGGGAAAAAAAATTTTGGAAGGATTTAAATAGAAAGATGTCTTTTTGTTTATTCGTGGTTTTAATTTTGATTTCCAACTCCCCTTACCCTTTTTTAATTAAATGTTTTTTAGAACTCACTCAGGACAACGAAGTCTAGTCATTATTCCTATTAAAACTTTTCCTTGCACTAGAATTAACAATGTATTCATTGTGTTTAAATATTAATAAAATCTTGAATTTTGGCTCTAGAAGAAAGATTATTTCGATTAGAATTACATGGGCAAAAGATTTAAAATTAAATTAATCAAGATAATATTCCGATATACTTTAATATTAACAATTTTAGACCATAGCACACTGTGTTAAGTTTTGGATGCGATTACATTTGGCTGAGGTATACGGATCAATGCTAGTTTTTGTGCATTTGATAGTTGCACGACAAAAAGGAAACAGACCTTTTTCTTTACAAACCAAAAAAGAGATTACAGAGAAAAGAGGAGATTTTCGCATGTCGAGTCAATCACAAGACTATTTTTTGGAAGGGAGAGTAGTCGTTGTAACAGGTTCTTCACAAGGAATTGGGAAAGCGGTTGAAATTGGTTCATCACAAGCAGGTGCGACTGTATTGGTTACAGGAACCAATCCGGAACGTACGAAGAAAGTCACCGAGGAAGTGGCCCAATTAACAGGGCGGGAAACAGACTACTTTATTGGTGATCTATCAAAAGATGAAAACGTTATCTAGATGGTTGAAAAAGCCATACATAAATGGGATAAAATCGACATTCTTGTCAATAATGCCGGCGGAGGCGTGATTCTCCCGTTCCTTGAACAAACACCGGAAACCTTAAAAAAAACACAATTGACCGCAACCCCTGGACTATGCTGTGGTCATGTTACAGAGTGTTGCCGCATATGGTGAAACAAAATTACGGACGGATTATTAACATAGGGGCAGATTCTGTTCGCAATGGTTTATGGGACCATGCAGCCTATAATGCTGCAAAGGGCGGGGTCTATGCCATTGTTTCCGGATTAGGAAGAGAATTCGCCAAAAATTTAGAACAGCGGGCGTTACGATTACTGAAAAGAGAAGCCCATGTAGAATACCCGCACTCCACTACTCTTCACAATGTGACGAATGTAAGAATCGTTAATAATGAAGAGGATGCCGTAAAAGTTAAATGCAATTTCTCTACCTACCGTACTAAGCGTGACGGATCTTAATAAATCGTCAGATTAGGAAAACATAGGTTTGTTGGCGGTCAAGAAGACATGATTTGAGTATGGCTGCAGAAATTGCAAAAGCCAAGAGCCTCGCAACAGAAAAATAACAGTGGAAATTAGTTTAATTTCATAATTCTTTATGGGGTAAGGGAGCCTAAGGTCTTCTCACTTCTTCCTTATTTGGTGCCCAGCAAGCCGTTAATTGCTAGTTGGTTTAAGTCCAACAGCCAAGACTTCTCGGTAGCTGACAGGTAACTGGTGGCTAAGGTTGAATCCCTGTGACAAAGTTACTCTTTGAGAGTGCTAGCAAATTAACAGACAGGTTGTAACCTAAAGTGAATCCTGTCGCCTCGTCAGAAGAAATACGGGTTTTGCCTATCCTATTCCAAGTCAAATTACAGAATTTTCCTAGGAGGATTAAAACAACTGTTTCATCAGGTGGGGGAGTACCAACCTATTTACTTATTTTGCTCGAGTAGAGTCTAATTAGAAGGGAGCATTTATTATGGTAATGGTTTGTAAAGAACATCTCACAAAAGGATTGGAATTACTTCCTGTTCCACATGTAAAAAAAATGCCTGCCCAAACAAAAAAAACATGTTCCTTTTGTGGCAAACAGGCGGAAATAAAATTATTTCTTCTTCTTAGCGTTAGAGACAAAATATCATTTAACCTGATTCATTCATAGTAATTTAAGATCTAAGCTTATAGCCTTGTATATAAACTTTCTCACCCAATTTGGTTTGCGCTAAAAAAGTGAAAAAAGAATCCACTTCTATTAGAGTTTAAGTAACCACACAAAAACCACACAGAAAGGATAATTTAACGCAAGTAACTCTTGATTTCAACCGGAAAATTAAATTGTCAAGTGATTAAGGATCTCTTTCCTCCCGATACAGGTGAATTTCTCTTTAGAGAATTCGATGAAAAATCGGATTTTCGAAGACTTTAGGAGAGCACATAAAACTGAATGATTCAAGGGCCTATTAACTTCATTCAGATGAAACCCTTAAATGCCAAAAGATTTATCAAATCATTGCTGGGTATTCCGAAGATGACGCTGCAGATCAATTAACTAAAGATCCTGTTTACACACAAATTATTGGAACACCCACATTGCTTCCTTATTCGTAACGTGATGGATAAGAGAAACAATAGAGGAAGAACTTGTTCTTGTTCCCTCCAATTTTGAAATTAATATTAACAAATGAGCTAATAAGCCCATTTGTGGCTCTTACGACGAGGGGATGAATAATTGGATTATTATCTTTTACCAGGAAACTATGTGTCGGTAAGACAATCTCTCTTCAGCAATGTGTGACCACGATATTTAAATAAATCCAAAAGATAATGCTAAGCAATCGTGTAAGTAGAACGATTATCTATTTCCCTAGCCAGCCCCCAACTAAACAAGTCCTTATTTGCCTCTTGATACTCCTGATAAGCCTGTTTTCTTGATTTTTCACGGTCAGTCAGACATAAAAAGTGGTGAGCTGAAAATGACCTAAAATCCTCATAAAAATACGATATAGTACGGAAAGTAACGAACTATCATTGTCGGTTACAAAACGCCAGTTTTGTGTTTTAACAAATCTTTACTAAGCCCATAATGAGCGATATTTATAGGTTGAATTTGTATGCAAGCCTTCAATATAGTTATCTCTGCGGTTGAATTTATCGAGCTTATCTTTATATTGACTCATTATTTGAGTATCGTTTTCAGTTGGCTCTTGCGGATAATAATTAGCCTTAATCTTGTATGTTTTCGGGCAAAATCGTGTAGGTGGTCTTCTTTATATAAAACGGTTTCCAGCATTTTATCTTCAAGCCCTATGTCCAAATCATAAGCAACATCTGACCGAAAAACATATCGAGAAAATACATCAGCAGAAACAATAATATGAGTTGGGAATTGGATATCTTCCACATCATCATATCTCGCTCCGCCCATTCCTTTTTTTACGAACGTTGTTCAAGCAGTAAATCATTTTATCGGTATTAATCCAGACCGTTCCAAAAGATTTGTTTTGTAATGGCTTCTGTTCGTGTCGTTCAAAAATTCTAAGTATCTGCGATAAACCCATTCCAATTTACTATAATAAGTTTTTACCCCAATACCTAGAACATCAATAGTTTTTGAAACTGGCATTTTATTTACCAATAGCTTGATGAATAACGGCTGGATGCCATTTCATTTTTGGTTAAAGGTGGATGCTTTCTTCTGGTCGGCATCATATTTCCCACACTCTTTACACTGCCATCGCTGCGTGCAAGTTTTGCCTTTTTCTCTTTTGTAGAAATAGAGACAGGATGTTCAACTGGATTCTTATCTGAATTTACATACGTTTCCTTATGAAATTGGTATTCAGACACAACATCCTTCACAGAATTAATACGGATTCAGTGTTCTACTTCCTGTGCGATGCTCTAATTAGAATTGGGTGTGGTGGTGCAATCGAATGTCATACCTTGATTAGGATATATAGCGTCACAAGTTAGATTGAATTGTGTCCCGCTTTCCCGATGAGCTTGTACCGATAAGGTTTATTCTTGACCACAGTAAATCGTGTTTGTGGCTTTCCGAACCACTTGCAAAACGGATTGATACAAAAATTATATTGAATGGTATGTTTAATCCCATTTAATCTAAATGTAACTAGAAGAAACAATGGTTATACTATTAACAGCGTATTCATTGTGTTTATATATAAATAAAATCTTGAATTCGGGCGCTAAAAGAAAGATAATTTCGATTAGAATTACATGGTCAAAAGATTTAAAATTAAATTAATAAAGATAATATTCCGATATATTTAAATATTAACATTTTTAGATATTGATATTATCTGAAATATACATTAGACGCTGATTACCTCAGCACATTGGCTTAACTTTTGGATGCGATTACATTTGGCTGAGGTGCCCGGGTTCGATGCTAGTTTTCGTGCATTTGATAGTCACGACAAGAAGGAATGAACAGGGAAATTCTCCAAGCGACGGATGAAGAACAAATGCGTTCCTTTTGGCGTGAATGGGATAAACGGAGGACAGCAGCGGAAAGCAAAAATGAAGAAGCTGGGAAGGTGAAAGTATGAACATAACACGTCAGGAAATTGAGGATCTTTTAGTCCATGAGGGGGAACCTCTTGATGAGTTTAAGCTAAAGGAGTGGGCTACATTATTCGCAAGCAATGGAACGTATGTGATTCCGACCATCGGAAATTCTGATGCGGACTTTTAAAAATTTCTTCGTTCATGATAATCGAGCCCGTCTAAAACAGGGGCGTTACGATTATTGAAAAAAGAGGCCCATGTAGAATATCAGCACTCAACCACTCTTCACAATATCACGAATGTAAGAATCGCCGCACGGAAAAGTAAGCATTATCTTATAATTTAGGTTGGGTCAGACGCACACTTTTTTAACTCTTTTAAGTGAAGTGGAAAGTTCCATTAACAAATTAGCATTAACATAAAACATGTAAGCATTAACGCTATATTTAGAAAATATTAAAATCAAAACCAAGGAGGAATTATGAATGGTGCAAGTCGAAACTAAAACAGTAGTTGAACCTATCGTAAAACCATTTGATTGTTTACATTATATCGACGGTAAATTTGTTGAATCTGTAGATGGAAAATCGTTTAATAACGTGAATCCTGTAACTGAGGAAGTTTATGGTACAGTTGCAGAAGGAAGCGCGGCAGATATTGATTTAGCTGTTAAAGCTGCTAAACGTGCTTTTGAAGAAGGCCCATGGGGAAAAATGGCTGTAAATGAACGTTCAAGAATTATCCGCAAAGTTGGTGACATTCTTGAAGCAAGACAAGAAGAAATCGCACAATTAGAATCATTAGATACTGGTAAGCACCTTAAATTCTCACGTCATGTTGATGCTCCTCGTGCAGCAGCAAACTTCCATTTTTTTGCTGATTACATGATTTCTATAGGAACAGAGGCATACCAAGATGAAACTCACAATGCGCTTAACTACGGATATCGCCGCCCGATTGGAGTAGTAGGATTAATCCAGCCATGGAATCTTCCATTATTCTTATTAACATGGAAATTAGCTCCAGCTTTGGCTGCAGGATGTACAGTAGTGATTAAGCCATCTGAATTAACCCCAATGACTGCAACAAGATTAATGGAAATTCTTAAAGAAGCTGGTGTTCCGGATGGAGTTGTAAACTTGGTTCACGGTTTTGGACCTGGTGCTGGAAGTGCAATCAACAAACACACTGACATTGCAGGTATCGGTTTTATCGGGCAAGTATCTACAGGTGCTAAAATCATGGCAGAAGCTGCGCCTACACTAAAAAAGCTTTCTTTCGAATTAGGCGGTAAAAACCCTAACATTATATTTGCAGATGTAGATATTGATGAAGTAGTGGCAACAACCATTAGATCAAGTTTTACAAATCAAGGGGAAGTTTGTGTCTGTGGTTCAAGAATCTATGTTGAACGCCAAATTTTTGATGAATTCGTAGAAAGATTTGCATCTAAAACAAGAGAATTAAAAGTTGGCGATCCATTTGATATGAGCAATGATCAAGGCGCATTAGTCGCCAAAGTACACTATGATAAAGTAATGAGCTACCTGAAAATTGCTGAAGAAGAAGGCGGTACTTTCGTTACAGGCGGTAAGCGCCCTGATGGTTTGGATAAAGGATATTTCATAGAACCAACCATCATTACTGGCCTAGATGACAAATCTCGTTGTGTTCGTGAAGAAATCTTTGGACCGGTTGTTACAGTTATTCCATTTGACTCAGAAGAAGAAGTGATTGCGGCAGCAAACGATACTCGGATGGGCTTAAGTAACACAATCTGGACTAACGATATCCGTCGTGCACACCGTGTAGCCCAAAAAATTGTATCAGGTTTATCTTACATCAACTGCTGGTTTGTACGTGATCTTAGAACTCCATTCGGAGGTACGAAAGACAGTGGACTAGGTCGTGTTGGCGGTAGTCACAGTTGGGAATTCTACACTGAAATAACTAATATTTGTGTTAAACTTTAATTTTAGTTTTTAACATGGATATGTTGCACGGTTTAAATAAGATATACCGTGCAACTTTTTTGAATGTTTCTCAGCTTATACTAAACAGTGTCAAAATACATTTATAATAGAAAGGATATATTCAATTGACTAGTAAAATTGAAAAGTTTGCTGCTAAATTATTAGAAGCTGAAAAAAAACGCGTTGGAATTAATCCGCTAACTGTGGTAGATCCAGAAATTACTGTCGATGAGGCATATTATATTCAATTGGAAAATATTAAAAAGAAGGTAGCTGTAGGACAGAAAATTGTTGGCAAAAAAATTGGATTAACCTCTGTTGCCGTACAAAAAATGTTGGGTGTTGATGAGCCTGACTATGGACATCTATTAGACAGCATGGTCGTTGAAAATGGAGGTACTATTTTTTGTGAAACCATGCTTCAGCCGAAAGTAGAAGGTGAAATTGCATTTATTTTAAAGAAAGATTTAAAAGGTCCGAATGTGACTGTTCTTGATGTGCTGCAAGCAACAGATTATGTTGTTCCTGCTTTAGAAATTGTTGATAGTCGGATACAAGATTGGAAAATTAAGCTACCAGACACGGTCGCTGATAATGCTTCATCCGGATTATTTGTATTGGGTGGCAAGCCTACAAAAATTAAAGATATTAATTTGGAATTAATGGGCATGGTACTTTTGCAAAATGGTGAAGTTGCGAATACTGGTGTTGGAGCCGCTGCACTAGGAAATCCGGCAACTTGTGTTGCATGGCTGGCGAATCGTTTAGCAGATTATGATATTACTCTTAAAGCAGGTGAAGTAATCCTTTCGGGTGCACTTTCCGGCATGGTTGTCGTTAATCCGGGCGACAATTTTACAGCAAGATTTGCTCATCTTGGTCAAGTAAGCGTTAACTTTAAATAATTGGCTTAAATAGATACTGAATCCGGATTAAAGGAGGAAAAGGAATGGCAAGTGATATTATTAAACAAATTGCTGATTACTTAGTTGCTGCGGAAGTAGAAAAACGTGAAGTTGTAAAGGTAACTAAGACGTTTAAACCTGATTTAACAGTTGAGGAAGCTTATCAGGTACAGGAACTGCTTGTTCAAAAAAAATTAGACGAGGGCCGAAGAATCATTGGCCCTAAGATGGGATTAACAAGTAAGGCGAAGTGGGAACAAATGGGCGTTTCTGAGCCAATTTACGGATTTGTGTTTGATTATATGTTGATCGATAACGGTGGTGTTCTTCCATTTTCTGATCTGATCCATCCAAAAGTGGAAGCAGAAATTGCGTTTTTGATTGGTGAAGATATTGAAGGACCTGGAATTACCGGCTCACAAGTGTTAGCTAAAACAGAGTATATTTTACCTGCACTTGAAATTATTGACAGCCGTTATGAAAATTTTAACTTTACTCACACAGATGTAATTGCTGATAATGCATCTACATCAAGGGTCGTATTCGGTAATACACTTCGAAAACCAAATGACTTTGAACTTGAATTAGTAGGGGCAACTTTATCGATTAATGGCCAAATTAAAGAATTGGGCGCTGGCGCTGCCGTTTTAGGACATCCTGCCAATGCCATTGCAGTATTGGCAAACATGCTCGCCAGAAAAGGAGATAAAATTAAAAAAGGCGAAATCATTTTATCGGGAGCCTTAACAAGTGCAATATTGTTAAAAGTTGGCGACGTTGTTTCAGGTAAATTTGATGGCCTGGGCGAAGTAACTTTCTCTGTTGGTGAATAAATGAGCAATTTTAAAACATATTACAATAGGAAAATATAATTTATGAAGGGGGAATTATCATGCCACTTATTCAAGTAAATATTATGGAAGGCAGACCACCTGAAAAAATAAAAGCATTAATTGAAAATATTACTGATACTGTTGTTGAAACATTAGTTGTACCAAAAACTAGCGTTCGAGTATTGGTAAATGAAATGCCAAAAACACATTGGGGAGTTGCCGGTGTACCGGTTTCTGAAAGAAAATAAACGAATAAGCATGAGTCTAGTAACTGTATTCTAGAAAATTGACAAACTACTTGTTGTTTTTATAAGGTAATTTTTCACAACCTTAGAAATAAAAAATTAAAACTTCCTATATTTTTTGAAAGGGAGTTCAGACTGTCGACAAATTCGAAATATTCGGGTTTGTCGATATACCTGAGGTACTAACATCCCCTAAGGGAGGTTCTACACCTCTTCTTGTTATTCACGCATATCTTTATGATTAGTCATAGTAGAAATAGATTTAAAGGCATACCCATTCATCTTGTTGAATAGGTATTTTTTATATCTGTCTGATTTAATCATTTCATTAACGAATTTTTTTAATATGATAATCCATTGTTTTCAGGTCTATCTTCCAGGTACAAACTCATTATAAAAACATTGCAGACATTGGTGAAGGTTTCTTTAAAAGATTTTACAAATATGAAGTGAACCAAAGGTAAATTGCTTAATTAGTTTCGCACTAAGAGAAAATTTACAAAAAATGAAAAGATTCCTTTAGAAATTTGCTGACAATTGGGGTTTCTAGCATGATTGGAACTCAAGTTATTATCAACCCTGCCGGGAGTTCCGGATGGGGGTTCCGCTTTTAAGTGAAACCAGGTGAAATTGAGCTAGTGGCATTTGCTGACGTAGTTGGAGTGCTTGGCGTTGATTAGGAAGATATTCAAATATATCAATATGGAGTATTTCATAGAAGAAAAGAGTAAAATTTCGTATAATTTACAATGGACTATTTTATCAGATCTAAGATTATATATTTCCTAAATTTAAAAGGGAATAACATATTGACTGTATGGGATATATATTCTAATTTGAGAGATGTTTTATCTTAAACTATCATAATTAGGAAAAATAGGTTTTGCATTTGTAGCACTAAATTGACGATGAACTTGATTACCTTGTTATGCAATAAATTGTCCCAACATAATAAAAGCTGCAGACTCCTGTTTGATTTCTAAGGGTAATTTATACGATAAATAGGGTCTGTGGTAATTTTATTTTATAAAATAAATATGGAGGAAAATAAAAAATGACAGTATCTGAACTCATTGAAAAACTAGAGAAATTGGATATTCAAGATGCACAGATAGTGCTTAAAGATTCATCAGATGAATATTTAGACATACGAGAAATTGAAAGTATTTTAGGATTCTATTATGTAATTCATCCAGTTTCAGCAAAAAGGAGCCAGGAGGAAAAGTAACGGGTTCTCTTTTCGAAGGGAAGGTAACTTTTTTAGCAGTAAATAACACTGTAATAAACAATATTTTAGCATTAGAAAAAGGTAACTTAATGAAGTTACCCCCTTAAGTTGGACTAATAATCCAACTTAAGGGGGTTTTTAATATGGTAAAGTTTTCAAGTGATTTAAGTAAATAGATTGTATCAGAGTTGGTTAATCGATCTAGAAGGGCTGCGGTCATTTTTTTATCTCCAAATATAGACGTCTATTCCGTAAATTCTAGATTCGTAGTTATCATAACGTATCATTTTTAAGATATTTGCTAACAGTGTTACGTGAAATCCCAAGTTTTGCCGCAATTTGTCTTTGCGATAAACCTTCAACCTCTTTTAAGAATTTGATATTTTGAAATTAAGCCATTTCGATCATCCTATTCGTCCTCTCATATGAAATCATATGGCTCATTTTTTATGTAATTAAATCGTATAAAAGTGCCTCAAATCTAGATTATAAAAACAAATATAAAGATTCTTTTAGTTTATTCTTTTTTAATTTCGAGCACCCCTTACCCTTTTTTTATTATGTCATGCCCATTAAATGTCTTTAGAATTTACTCAGGACAAACGAAATCTTTTAATTATTCCTCTTAAATCATCTCTTTGCACGCGAATTAAAAGCGTATTCATAATGATTATATATAAATATAATCTTGAATTTAGGCGCTAAAAGTAAGAATATTTCGATTAGATTTTCACAAAAAAAAGATTTAAAATTAAATCAATTAAGATAATATTCTGATATTTTAAATGTCAATATGTTCAGATATTATCTGGAAAAATGCATTAAACGCTGTTTACCTAAGCACACTGTGTTAAGTTTTGGATGCGATTACATTTAGCTGAGGTATCCGGATCGATGTTAGTTTTTGTGCAATGGACAGTTGCACGACAAAAAGGAAACAGACCATTTTTACAAGGAAAGGAGGAGATTTTAGCTTGTCGATTCAATCACAAGCCTATCTATTGGAAGGGAGAGTAGCCGTTGTAACAGGTTCTTCACAGGAATTTAGAAAGCGGTTGCAATTGGTTTATCACAAGCAGGTGCGACTGTATTGGTTACAGGAACCAATCCCGAACGTTTGAAGAAAGTCTCCGAGGAAGTGGACCAATTAACAGGGCGGGAAACAGACTACTTTAATGTTGATCTATCAAAAGATGAAAACGTTATCCAGATGGTTGAAAAAGCCATACATAAATGGGACAAAATCGACATTCTTGTCAATAATGCCGGCGGAGGCGTGATTCTCCCGTTCCTTGAACAAACACCGTAAACCTTAAAAACAACAATCGACCGTAACCCCTGGACCATGCTGTGGTCATGTTACAGCGTGTTGCCGCATATGGTGAAACAAAATTACGGACGGATTATTAACATAGGAGCAGATTCTGTCCGCAATGGTTTATGGGACCATGCAGCCTATAATGCTGCAAAGGGCGGGGGCCATGCCATTGTTTCCGGATCAGGAAGAGAATTCGCCAAAAATAATATTACCGCGAATGTCATCGCTCCCCCGGCAGTAGAGGGGGAACTGCTGGATGAGATCAGAAAGAGAGATACGGGGTTGGTAGATTGCTATATTAACATCATTCCAAAAGGAAGAGGGGCGTATCCGGAAGAGGTGGCGGATGCCGTCGTATTCCTTGCTTCCGATAAGGCGACTTTTATTACGGTCCAAGTGATAAGTGTAAATGCGGAAGCACGATGCAATAAAAATGATTTTAAGGTTTTCTAAAACCTCTTTCAGAACTGACACAGATCATGAGCAGGTTTACTAAAAAAACTTATTTAGGGGGAGAGCCAATGAGCAATTATCTTAAGGATGATCAACAGAAGTGTTTATTCAAAGTAAATCGTGAAGTTTTTATTAATCCGGAAATTTTAGAAAGCGAACGCAATGAAATATTTGATAAAAGCTGGTTATATATCGGGCATGAATCAGAAGTACCGAATAAAGGCGATTTTCATAGAAGAAAAGTTGGTGGACGAAACCTTTTATTTACCCGCGGTAGTGATGGGGTAATAAGGGCATTATATAACTCCTGTCCACACCGGGGAGCGCTCGTATGCCGTGAAGGAAAAGGAAACTCAAAAGTATTCCGCTGCTTCTATCATGCGTGGAGCTTTAATACGCAAGGGGAATTAGTCGGATTACCTGATAAATTTGGTTTCTTGGAAGACCATAACTGCGATGGCTCCAAAAATATGCTGGCTGTCAAACGACTTGAAAGTTACCGCGGTTTCGTATTCGTTAACTTTGATGACAACGCCATATCATTAGAGGAATACCTGGCAGGTGCCAAAGAGTATCTCGACTTGGTAGCAGATCAAACAGAAGTTGGAATGGAAGTTTTGCAGGATCCCCAAGAATATAGCGTACGAGCGAACTGGAAATTACTTTGTGAAAATAGTTTTGATTTATACCACGGGGTACCAACCCATAAAACCTATTTTGATATTGTTGCGACCCGCGGCGGAATAATGGAAAAAGACAGTCTTGCAGGGGAAGCGCGCGCTCTAGGGAATGGACATGCCGTAATGGAATATTATGCCCCGTGGCCAAGACCAATCGGAAAATGGATTGAAGGTTACGGTGAAGAAGCGAAAGAAATTATCGATAAAATCAATGCCCGCTTAGTAGAAAAATTTGGCGAAGAAAGAGCCCACCGCATTTCGAAAAAGAACCGTAATATTTTAATTTTCCCTAACCTGGTCATCAATGATATCATGGCGATTGCAATCAGGACCTTTTATCCGATTGAAACGGGTTATATGCAAGTATCCGCCTATGCTTTATCTCCTATAAATGAAACAGACGGTTTCAGAGAGGTACGGAATGACAGCTACTTAGAGTTTTTAGGGCCAGGCGGTTTTGCGACTCCGGATGATAATGAAGCACTTGAACTATGCCAGGAAGGCTTTTTAAATACTAAAGAAGTCGGATGGAATGATATTTCCAAAGGAATGAACAGGGAAATTCCCCAAGCGACGGATGAAGAACAAATGCGTGCCTTTTGGCGTGAATGGGATAAACGGATGACAGCAGCGGAAAGCAAAAAAGAAGAAGCTGGGAAGGTGGAAGTATGAACATAACACGTCAGGAAATTGAAGATTTTTTATTCCATGAGGCGGAGCTTCTTGATGAGTTTAAGTTAAAGGAGTGGGCAGCATTATTCGCAAGCAATGGAACGTATGTGATTCCACCCATCGGAAATCCTGATGCGGATTTTAAAAAATCGCTTTTCTTTGTTCATGATGATCGTGCCCGTTTAGAACAGCGGGCGTTACGATTACTGAAAAGAGAAGCCCATGTAGAATACCCCCACTCCACTACTCTTCACAATGTGACGAATGTAAGAATCGTTAATAATGAAGAGGATGCCGTAAAAGTCAGATGCAATTTCTCTACCTACCGTACGAAACGTGAAGTACTGGACAATTATGTCGGGGTCAACGAATACATCTTGGTAAAAGAAAATGGAGAATTAAAGATTCAATCCAAGAAAGTCATTCTCAAATTGGACAGTCTCCGCCCGCACGGAAAAGTAAGTATCATTTTATAATATGAAGTCAGATTTTGATTGGGGTTCATACGAATTAACACATTAACGCGGTTAAGCTATGAGGGTCAGACCCTCTAGTATAATATAGGAGGTTTTTGAATGATTCGTTATAAAAAGTTGGGATATGTTGTGTTAAGCGTGACTGATCTTAATAAATCGGTAGATTTTTATGAAAATATTGTTGGTATGGAATTTGTTGAACGGGTTCTTGATGCGGCATACCTTCGATGCAGCGGGGACCATCACAATTTAATCCTTGAACAAGGAGAAGAACCTGGGTTAAAAAGAGTAGCATTTGAGCTTGAAAAGGCAGACCAATTTCAAGCAGTGTTTGACCATTTAACGAAACAAGGTGTAAATCCTGTCGAATTAAGCGCAGAGGAGTGCCAAAATTTGGCCCAAGGTAGAACATTACGTTTTAAAGATCCATATTTAGGGGTAACGTATGAATTCTATGTGCAAATTATGCAAATGGGTACACCATTTGTTCCTAAGAAGGCCAGAATTACGAGACTTCTTCATGTCGTTTATGAAACTAATAAATTTGACGAATTATTTGATTTCTTTACGAAAGTTTTGAACTTCAACATTTCAGATATCCAAGGAAGGGAAACGGGATGGGCCTGGTTAAGGGCAGCTGGAACTCCATTTCACCATAATTTTGCCCTGACAAAAGGAAAAGAAAATAAATTGAATCACCTTGCATATCAAGCTCAACGTGTAGATGATGTGGGGATTCAAGTTAATAGATTAAAGGATAACAATGTTCCGATTCTATTTGGGCCAGGAAAACATCACCCATCGGGCAGCATTTTCCTATATTTTGCGGATCCTGACGGCTTAACGATTGAGTATAGTCAAGGAATGGAAGAATTTCCGGAGGAAAATCCAAGAGAGCCTCGCCGTCTAGAACCAACCATGCATACACTTGATGAATGGGGAGGAAGACCTAAACCTGGATGGGGAAAAGTTGGTAAATTGATAAAGGAAGACCTGGAAAAAGTTAATCAATAATCAATCAACAATTATCATTTAAGGAGGCAGCATCGTGTCAAAAGGTGAGAATTTCCGTGTTGACTTTCACACCCATATTATTCCTGAGAATTTTCCTGATTTTGCGGAAAAATATGCGGATGATCGTTTTCCGATTTTAAAGCATACGTGCAGCTGTGGAGCTGAAATTTACAAGGATGGAAAGTCATTCCGAAAAGTTGACGAGAATGCCTGGAATCCTGCAAAACGCATCGCTGAAATGGATGCAGAAGGTGTCAATGTCCAAGTTTTATCTCCGATTCCGGTTACGTTTACATATTGGGCAGATGTAGAAAAGTGTTTAGAGCTGTCGAAAGCACAAAATGATTTTATAGCTTCGGTAGTAGCCCAATATCCTGATCGTTTTGTCGGCCTTGGAACGGTACCATTGCAGAATTCGGATTTAGCGATTGCAGAAATGGAAAGAGCAGTTAACGAGCTGGGGCTGATCGGGATTGAAATCGGTAGCAACGCAAATGGAAAAACCCTCGATGATCCGGAGATTCAAAGATTTCTTGAAGCAGCGGCAAAAATGGATGTACCCATTTTAGTTCATCCATGGGCCACGGTCGGAGTGGAGAGAATGCCAAACCATAACTTTATGTATTCAATCGGAATGCCGTCCGAAACAGCTCTTGCGGCAGGAAGCCTAATCTTTAGCGGTATTCTTGATAAATTTCCAAAATTAAAAATCTGCTTTGCCCATGGCGGAGGTTCCCTGCCGTATTTATTACCGCGAATCGACCAAGCCTGGGAAGTATGGCCGCATATCCGCACAACTGAACGGCCGCCGAGCTTTTATGCGAAGAAACTCTATTACGATACGCTCGTTTACGATCCGTGTAATCTCCAATTTATGCTTGAAAAATTTGGTGCTGATCATATTATCATGGGTACAGATTATCCATTCATGTTGCGGGAAGCACCGCCGGGGAAAATAGTTGAAATGTTGGAAAATGTTTCGGATGTGGAAAAGAAACAAATGCTTGGAGAAAATGCGATTAAGTTCCTGGGATTAAATAAAGAGAGTTTTATTAAAGAATCAGAATAGGCCAAATAAAAGAACATTCCATTTTGATAGGAATGTTCTTTTATCTTGACCTATAGGATCTATAGATCAGGAAATATCTGTTATTTGTTCTGTTCTTACTTGAAACAATATGTATGAAGGTATTCGTAAGATAAAAATGTAGTTAAATTAAATGATGAGGAGATGAGTAATAATAAATATTAATATTAAATATAAAAATATCATTTTTGCATTTTTAATGGCTTTTAGTATGTCCTTTTTTATTTCATTAATATTAATCTTAATAAATAGGGGTTACGATGGAACATTTTTACATGCATGGTTAAAAACTTGGTCACAGGCTTTTATTTGCGCTTTTTTTGGAGCTTACTTTTTTCCGAAAGTAATACAAAAAATAATGAAAAAGATTAATTTTGTAGAAAAACCATTAATAATTGAGAATGATATTTTAGTGAGAGAACAAAACGATTAATAATATAATTTAAAGCAAAGTACAGAGTCCAAAGTCATTATGGAAAAAGCATAACAAAGAAGATTGAAAACGAACTAACTCAAACAAATAATTTAAATGTTAAGACCGTCGAGATATATCTGACGGTCTTTTGATTTTTTATAAGTTTGTGTAACATTTAATAATCTTATGAATATAACTAAAATCTTGAATTAAGGCGCAAAAACAAAGATTATTTCGATTAGAAATCAGCAGCGGCGAAAATGGATTTTCCGATTTTAGTCCATCCTTGGGCGACAGTTGGCGAAGAGAGAATGCCTAAACATAATTTTATGTACTCAATAGGGATGCCTTCGGAGACAGCGCTTGCTGCAGGGAGCTTAATCTTCAGAGGCATTTTTGATAAGTATCCAGATATAAAAATCTGTTTTGCCCATGGCGGAGGAACCCTGCCCTATTTATTACCAAGGATCGATCAAGCTTGGGAAGTATGTCCGCATATCCGTACAACGGACCAGCCGCCAAGCAATTATGCGAAGAAAATTTATTACGGTACACTAGTCTATGACCAACACAACCTTCAATTTATGCTTGAAAAATTTGGGGCTGATCACATCATAATCATGGGTACTGACTATCCATTTCTGCTGCGAGAAGCACCGTCAGGAAATGTAGTCGAAATGCTAGAAAACGTGTTGGATGAGGAAAAGATAAAAATGCTTGGAGAAAATGCTATCGAGTTTCTAGGGTTAAATAAAGCAAGTTTTATTAAAGAAACGGTATAGATTTATAACAAAGGACATTTCTGTTTAAATGGAATGTCCTTTGTTATTGCTGATCCATAGTGTATACATATTTAAATAGATTTTAAATTTTTTAAAGTAGTTTCAAAAGTATGAAGAAACAGAAGAAGCCTTTCTAACTTTGGAGATTCCTTTTTATATATTCCAGCAACATTATAAGTGAGATCTTTAAATTCAGCAAAAGGGACGGTACATAAATCTTTATTGTGTGTATTTGTGTGATTAGCTAGAATTAGTTCTGGTACGACACTAAAACCCCAGTTATTTTTAATCATCGATATTACCATTTCGAATCCGCCAACTTCAATTCGTTTTAGATTTCTTATTCCGATTAATTTTTCATCAATTTTTCTCCATAAGGCTGTTTCCCTACGATAGCAAATCATCGTATGGTCAATAAGATCTTCTTTGAAAATTTCAGCTTTTTCACCTAATGGATGGTCTTTTCCAACAATAAAAACAAGCTTTTCATGAAAAATATATTCAGATTGCAGATTTATAAATGGGATTACATCTCTTACCAGCCCTATATCGATTGACCCATCTTCAATCATTTTAGAAACTTCTACAGAGTCCGCTGCTTCCACTAATTCAAACGAAAACTCACTTGTTTTGCGCAGTAGTGATAAAACCTCTAAGACAATCGAAACAGCGATGGCAGGTGATAATCCAATGGTAATCGTTGGAGTTTTAATACCTTTAATCACCTGTCTTACTTCTTTTACATTGTTTAATATTTTACGTGCATATGGAAGCAGGGCAGTTCCTTCCTTAGTCAATAGGATTTTTTTTCCGTCGCGGTAAAATAATTTACAGTCCAGTTCATTTTCTAATTTTTGAATTCTTGCCGTTACCGCGGGCTGTGTTAAATTCAAGTGGTCTGCGGTACGCGAATAATTATTTAACTCAAAAACAGTAATGAAGGTTAAAAGTTGTTCATCATCCAAAACATCACTTCCTTATAAAAAAAATGAGCTCCTTTTATATTATGATATCAATAAAAACATTCCGTGTGGCTGAATTAATGCGCTTTCATTTTTATGTAAAAATTACAACTTACCAATAATTTAAACTAATTATATATTTTAATAATGTTAAATTCTAATCAATAAAATCTTCTTTTTACGGCTAAAATTCAAAATTTTTTTTATAATACCGAGGTTCAATAAATTGTGCATAATCATTCATTAGCAGACTTGTATAAACCGAATGTTGGCTTATTCGTAGGATTTCAAATATGTACGGAGTACCAGATTTCTTCAACATAAGGGCACAGACCCATCAGTTTAGCAAAACTGGCCTCCACCCCTTGGATAGGCATGACGAAGGAATGATAGGGCGATTGACCCGTTGAGACATGGGAGGGAAAGCCTCCAGGGGCGGCGTGGAGAATGTACATCATATGGTAAAATATGGAGTATGAATTCACTCCTTTATTTCACTATGCCTTCACGAAGCCAAAATGATCTGAACTCATTTCGAGTAACCTTTAACCCTAATTAAAGGGGTGTGAAATCCTGCGAATAAGCGAGCATTCGAGAGAAAATCGTATTAAACTGAGGGAGTTGAAGAAGGAATTATTTAAATTTGTATTTAATAATGTATATTTAGAGGAATCATTTCTACTTTTTTGATTGGGAATGAGGGAAGAGGTTGAAAACCAAATGGATAAATTATGTTATATTGGTGTTATTTTTAGCAGTAGGATATTATAAAGATTCAACTTTTATTGAAGTATTAGCAAGTTTTTTCGGACTATTATGTGTTTACCTAGCAGCAAAAGAAAGTATATGGAACTTTCCAACTGGTATTGTAAACATTATTTTATTATCACTGATTTTCTACCATGCAAAACTATATGCAGATATGATTCTTCAAGGAATTTTTTTCGTGTTTAGTTTATATGGCTGGGTGTTTTGGTTACGAAATCGCAGAGAGAAGCCAATTTGTCAAACAACAAAACTCACATTAGACGGTTGGGTTTTAATAATTTTTATAACACCCATTTTATCTTACGGTTCGGGTTATCTATTAAATAAATTTACCGATGCGAGTGTACCTTTTCTAGATGCATTTATTGCGACTACCAGCGTGGTTGCCCAAGTTCTGTTTTCTACTAAAAAATTTGAAAATTGGTACTTATGGATATTAGTGGATATTTTATCGGTTAGTTTGTATGCATACAAAGGTCTTTATACGATTAGTTTTACATATTTTGTATTTTTAATTATTTGTATCTTAGGTGTATTTGAATGGAAGAAACAATATAACTAAAGGCTTTATCCTTATTCAACTACTATGAAAATAAGTTTCTTCAAGAAAAGAAAAATGACAATATTTAAAAAAGACCCTGCCCAATCGTTTAAAAAAAAGAGGAGAGCGTTAATTAATAAGTCTATGGATTAGGGTTGACTGGATTAAGGTCAGTATCAGTATTGACACTTCCTAACCATTTTCATTCTCTGTGTGCTGCACTGATTTTATGCTGCATGGATGGCTAACGGGTGCTTTACTACAATAAAGAGGGCTTGCTGATGTAGCCCTTTTCTTATTGAGCTAACGTAAGCAGGTTAGTTCAACAAGGATATAGAATTTAAATAATAAAATATTGGTTTTTATTAGGATTGAAATGGAGGTGCCTTATGGATGTATTTGTCAATATTAATTTGAGCCAGTGTGATCACTTCAAAAGTGAGCCACTTCATTCTGAGTTATTTCCATATTTGGGGGAGGACTTGGAGTTTAGGGTATCTTGCCCCGAGGGTCAAGATACCCTAAACTCCTCGCGAGCCTGGCCTATTTGTCGCTCTCATCCCTTTGTTTCATACTTTGTCTAAATCGATACGATTCTCCATTAAGGAGGAGGATATGAGCCTTATGGGTTAGTCGGTCTAGTAGAGCTGCGGTCATTTTTTCATCTCCAAAAATGGAGGTCCATTCCGTAAATTCTAGATTCGTAGTAATCATCACGCTAGCTCGTTCGTAGCGACCGGCAAAGAATTGGAACAAGAGCTCTGACCCAATTTTCGTGAACGGCACGTAGCCCAGCTCATCAATAATGATCAAATCAAATTTTGAACCACCTCTTTTCCAATGCACCTAGCTTGTGTTCTTCATTAGCCAAAAGGAGTTCTTCTACTAGTTCTGCAGCCGAGATAAACTTAACCTTATAGCCATTTTTAATCATTTCAATTCCGATCCCCGTAGCCAAATGTGACTTTCCAGTCCCACTATTTCCTAAGAATATTATGTTTTCCTTCTTCTCCACAAAATCTCCCTTTGATAGAGTCAGAAAACGATTTCGGTTCAGACTTGGCATCAAACTAAAATCATAGCTATCTAGTGTTTTTTGGACAGGAAAAGCAGCTTGTTTAAGCCTTCTTTGTCTTTGATTTTCTTCTCTAGACTCTGATTCTGCTTCTAATAAGGCCAAAAGAAACTCCTCATAACTCAAGTTACGATTCTCAGCCTCTCTTGCGAGAGAACGGTACTGTGCTGAAATAGTCGGAATCCGTAGTTGTTTAGTAAGGTGATCTAAAAGTAGTTCGGTTGTCATTTCCTAGTGCCTCCTGTTAATTGACCGTACTGTTCTATACTGGATTTATTCACTTTGTAATCTAGAAGATTGACTGGTGTTTTATCAGTTGGAAGAGTACTGATTGGTATGTTTTGGTGTGTAAGCCTTTGTATAATTTCATGGACTTTCTCATATCGGAAAACTTGCGTTTTCTCTGCTTCCAATAAGGCTTTTGTTAAATTTTCCATACCAATGTCACGATGGAGGAGGAGAAGTCGAATGAACTTCCTATCACCTTCAGATCCTTCCTGCTCACGCATTTTCAAATGGAATCGATTGAATACATCAGGGATTTCAGTGGATTGGAATGCGTGAGCGTCTCGGATTGCTCGGGGTTTTTTAAGCAAGACTTCCAGATAATGATCAAGAACCGTAATCACCTGATTGCGTTCATAGGAACGAGGGTGTTCTGCGATCACACGGTTTTGAGCCACTACGATTACTCGATCGACAAAAATTTTTGCCCATACAGCTTGACCAGCATAGCTACAGGGTACAGAATAACGATTGGTTTCCACTGTAATAAGGGAAGTTTTATTAACTTTGCACGATAGAAGTTTACAAGCTTCAAAACTATTAGTAGGAAGAGGATGGAGACTCTCTTTTTCTTTCTCCCACATTTCTAGGACAGTCTTTGATTTATTAGGGACGTGAGTCCTTCCAGCTTCCTTTAAACACCAATCTTGGAGATACTCGTTCAGTTCATTAATAGATTGAACCTCAGGTAGAGGCACCAAAGCATTCCTTCTTACATATCCAACAGTGCCTTCGATACGACCTTTTTCGTTTCCACTTGCAGGATTACAGAACTCAGCTTTAAATACATAATGAGCCTGGAGACCAATAAAAGCCTCTTGTTCTAGCCGATCTCTGCCTTGAAGAATTTTTATTACAGCCGTTTTTAGATTATCAAGTAGACCTTCTGTCGGAACTCCTCCTAAGAACTCAAACGCATGAACGAAGCCATCCAGGAATGCTTCCTGTTTTGCATGAAGATATGCTCTCACAAACCGCATACGACTTGCGGAAAGTTGGACGCAGAAGAGGTAAACCCGTTGTGTTCGACCCTGTAGAATAATATCCGCCTCTCCCCAGTCGAATTGGAATTGGTGGCCGAGTTGAAAATCAAGTGGTATAAATACTTCCTGAATTTGTTGCCTGCGTTTGGCTACGATTTTGCGAATGTTTGAGGCAGAGCCTTTAAAATCATATTCATCTTGTAATCTCTTAAAAATTTTGATAGCTGTATGCTTTTGCTTTTTCCAGCTCTTTAGGTCATCTTCTAACCATTGATCAATGATTGGAATTACCCGTTTTGTTTCTGGAGAATATTCCTTTGTTCCATACACGTATTTTCGTAAAACTGTTGTTGGTGCTGTATTATTTTTTAGGTATTTACTCACGGTGTTACGGGAAATTCCAAGTTTTGTCGCAATTTGCCTTTGCGATAATCCTTCAACCCCTTTTAAGAATTTGATATTATGTAATTGAGCCATTTCGATCATCCTTTTCGTCCTCTCTCAATGAAGTAAGTTTGGTCACTTCCTATCATAAGAGAGGTTAATATAATTGGAAATCATGTGGCTCATTTTTTATGTGATCAAAACGTTTAAAAGTGGCTCAAATCTAGATTATCAAAAA
>NZ_JBPXRO010000028.1:0-70993 GCF_051842875.1 Neobacillus sp. C211 | reverse complement strand
ACACCTTTTTTTGCCCATCTTTTTGGTAAAGCACCCGTTACTTTAAGTACAACACTTCACAATCTGCTTCGTTAATCAAACCAAATAGGGCGATGCCTTGTCAAAGCATCGCACCCTTTTGTTGAAGAAGAAACTCAGATGTTATTTGCAATACGCACTACCCCAATGCTTGTTCTTATTAACTATTTGCATGAAGGTCATGAGCAATTCGTGACTTTTCCATAACTTTTTATTTTTTAATTATTTCTTTTCGTTCTACCATTTGAGGTGGTTCTTCCATCCATCCGTTCTTAATCATAATCTTTGCACCTTCATGGGCATATTCGAAAATATCTTTCGTAAAAGCAGCATTTTTTGCTGCTAAATCGTTCCGTAAACTAAAAGCCGTTCCTACGGCATTACCCCCCATAGAAAAACTACAAAACATACTAGTACAATACATCATGAGCTTATCGGAAAACGGAGGAACTGTTGAACGCGTTGCATTTCCACCTGAGGGAGAAGGACTTTGGATACCATCTTCTAAAAATGTTTCACTCATCTCTTTAATAATACTTTTGGCGAGTTCTGCTCCTTTTGTAAAAAATTTTTTCACTTCTGATTTATTGGCACATTGAGCAAACCCAGTAATCATTTGTAACCCAGTCACATTTGATTCAATACCATGAAAAATATAAGCAACCTCTATCGTATTTAAGGTTCGCTTATTAC
The DNA here is from genome assembly GCF_051842875.1 of Neobacillus sp. C211. Lineage (NCBI taxonomy): Bacteria > Bacillati > Bacillota > Bacilli > Caryophanales > Bacillaceae > Neobacillus > Neobacillus sp. C211. The sequence goes on along the minus strand of NZ_JBPXRO010000028.1, from coordinate 70,282 downwards.
CAATTTTAGTAAATGGATTCATTCCAGCCAAATAGTTTGTTTCTTTAACAAACTCAACCGAGTTGGGCATAGAAACGTATGGAGACCTAGCCAGCATCCCTTTTTCAATCAAATATTGTGTACAAGAATTGTAATATGCTTGGGTGATGGCGGTAAGTTCTTTAAATAGGATGACAATATCTTCACGATATACCATGTTTATATTTAGCGTATGCAACCCCATACTAATTTCTTTTAGTAACCGTACAAACATGATGTCAAAACCATTATCATATAACTTAGGCACATCTTTGTTAACATCTTCAGAAGTAAACCCCACTGGGATTACAGCCCCTTCACTTTTGAAAATGTTTGTTATTTTGCCAACATAAATGTCGATTTCATTGTATAAATTAGTCATGATTTTTTTTGCTTTTTCGTCGTCAGCTTTTTCAATAAAGTATTCTAGCATTCGCAAAATCATCGTTTTCTCTTGGTATGTAAGCCATAGAACTCCAAGTTCAGATGCCGTTATTGCAGGTCTCTCAGGCATTCTACATTCCTCCTATATTTTTTCTTCTTTATTTTGCTCTACAAAGAATACAATATCCTAAAAATTTACATGCTTTACCTCGTTAATTGTTATAGAAAATAATATTTTTCCTTTAGCTAGAATATTTCAATACTGTATTAAGGAAAATAAATTTGCATGAAAAATTCGATGAAGAAATTTAGATGGAGGGATGGAATAACTACCCTATTCCAAATAGATACATAATAGTAAAAGAAAAGTGATAGAAGTGAATAATAATGATAACAAAAGATGAGCTTGAAAAAATCCTTTGGAGTATTGCTTTACCTGGGTTTGCCCAAATTCTGAACAAGAAATTTTTCAAGGGATTACTTTTAATTGGATTAGAAATATTGATTAATGTCCAATCCAACTTTAATGATGTAATTATTCTGAGTTTTCATTGGGAAATTGAAAAAGCCATTGGACAAACGAATTACAAATGGTTGATGTTTTATCCTTGTCTTTATTTTTTTTCGATTTGGGATGCTTACAGTGATGCAAACGGTAAAAAAGTACCCTTAGCGTTTCTTCCTTTCGTGTTTTCCGCTTATTTAGTTACAGTAGGGCTTATTTACTCAGCAACATTTAAAGTAAACGGAATGTTACTCGGACCTATTTGGTTACCAATGTTGTCATTACCCATCGGAATATTGATTGGAATTTTTTTGAGATTTATGCTTTTAAAATTTGTATATCGTGCTGAGGAAACTTAGGTACATTAGCTCAAAGAAATTAGTGAGTCTTCAATAAAAATAAACGCCAAAAGTTTAATTGGCGTTTATTTTTTATTGAACTAACCTGCCCCTTTAGCTCAATAATTTATAAAAATCAACACTTAGCTTTACAGAGCCTAATAATACAATGTATGTAAGGTTTCAATCCTTTTAAGACAATTTAAAACCCCTGAAGACATCGCTACAAGGGTTAAATCCATTTTTTAAGTTAACAACAATACCCATGGTGAAAACTCGGATAACATCCACAACCATGATGGAATCCATGATGGTGGTGAAAAGGATAGCCTCCATATCCATGATGATGGAAAGGATAACCTCCATAACCCATACCGTAACCAGGATAACCCCCATAACCCATACCGTAACCAGGATAACCACCATAACCCATTGTGCTTCCAAAGAATTGTCTTTCCATTTTATATCTCCTCCTCTAATTGTTTCAAAAATAGTGTATGTGTCCATGTTCAAAGAGGAATAGACATTTGCCTATTTGTATGTGTATTCGTGTTCCCAAAGACAATTAGTAGCTGTCTTGTTGTTAAACTAACCTGCCCGTTAGCCATCCATGAATCGCTAAAAACCAGCTCTTCACCACAGAGAATGAAAATGGTTTTAAACCGTCAATACTGATTCTACGGCTGGGAGAGGAAGGTCGATGAACTATGGTGCGTTAGAGCCCATCCGTTAGTCTGACTCCACCGACCACGGTGCACCACTGACTGTCGCTCCCTTACGGGAAGCACACATGGTAGATTAATCCTATTCTGGTTGTTGCACCAGCCTCTAATTATAATGTTTGCCGTAGAAAGGATGTTTTCAATGGATGTAGTCATTGAAAGAGCATGCGGTATGGATGTCCATAAGGACAATATTACTGCATGTATTATGACACCAGAAGGAAAGGAGATTCAAACTTTTTCAACTAAAACTATTTTTCTTTTACAGCTTGTAGATTGGATAAAGAAACACAACTGTACTCATGTTGCAATGGAGAGTACGAGTGTATATTGGAAACCAATTGTTAATTTACTAGAAGCTGAAGATATTGAGTTTTTAGTTGTAAATGCACAACACATGAAGGCTGTCCCCGGACGTAAAACAGATGTTAAGGATGCAGAATGGATTGCCAAACTTCTTCGTCATGGACTGTTGAAAGCTAGTTACATTCCAGATCGTAATCAACGGGAACTACGTGAACTCATTCGATATCGTAGGAGTATCATTGAGGAACGCGCAAGACAAATCAATCGAATCCAAAAGGTATTAGAAGGAGCGAACATTAAGTTGGGTTCAGTTGTTTCAGACGTTTTGGGTGTTTCAGCTCAAGATATGCTTAACGCTATTGCCGAAGGCGAAGAGGACCCTGAAAAACTAGCAAACTTTGCACGTCGCTCGATGAAAAAGAAGAAAGATGAGCTGGAACTCGCACTTAAAGGTTATATTCAATCCCATCAACGTCTAATGTTAAAAACGATTTTAAGACATATTGACTTTTTGACTGAAGAGATTGAGATGCTCGATCAAGAAGTAGCGAAAAGAGTACGTACCTACAAAGAAGATGTGGAACGATTAGATTCTATTCCTGGTATAGCCACCAGGATGGCTGAGCAAATTTTAGCTGAATCGGAACTGATATTAAGAAACAATTCCCAAGTGCAGCCCATATGTGTTCCTGGGCAGGTTTGGTTCCTGGACAAAACGAAAGTGCCGGGAAAAGGAAATCAGCTAAAACCAAAAAAGGAAATAAGTATTTGAGATCAGCATTAACTGAAGCAGCTCATTCAGTAAAAGGTTCGAAGAACTATCTCAGAGCACTGTATCGACGAACAGCATCACGAAAAGGCAAAAAGCGAGCCGGAATAGTGGCGCACATGCCATGTTACGTATCTCTTATTATCTCTTAACACGGAAAGAAATGTATGTAGACTTAGGTGAAGACTACTTTGATAAACAGAGACAGCAATCCATTGTTCGGCATTCACTACGAAGACTTGAAAGTTTAGGTTACACAGTTACTTTACAAGAACCAGAAGCATCTTAATCTATTCAACTTGATTCCAAGGATCAATGAATAAGGCGCTCTCCCCTTTTTTAAAAATGAATGAGCTGCGTCTTCTTTAGTATTGCCTTTTTCCTGAATTACAGAAGTTTATTTTCATGGTAGTGGAAGAAGAAAAAAGGGATCGCCGCAGCCATCCCAATCTTTAACTCTTGCACCCGTTACTTTAAGTGCAATTTTTCACAATCTCTCCAAAGGAACAGTACCCTGCAAAATTATTTCCCCCTATATTTGAATAAATCATTTAGAGGGGGATTGGTGCTGAGTTACTCTGTCCTATTTTGATAGAGGTAAAGCCCAAAGTCTTGCATAACGGAGGTGTGCCCCATTTGTCGCAACATAGTAGCTATATTGCCACGGTGATAGGATCCGTGAGTGACAACGTGTTGTACTGTCTCAGAAATAGAAGTTTCAAGTAACCCAGCATATGGGTTATCAACTACAATCAACTTTTCAATATCTTTTTGACTGTCCAGAAGTGCTTTGTATCGTTCGGATAAGTCTAGAAATATTTCTTTCAGTTCCTTAATACTTTTCATTTCCACCTGTTCTCTTAATTGATTCGTGGTCGCCATTGCTTCATTCATACTTTTACCTGAGATAATGTCAAACCAAGTATAATCTGTGAGAAAAATGTGAGACAAAACCTTTGATACCGAAGAAAAACCACTCTGAATATCCTGATGATAAATATCCTGTGGAAGTTCTCTCAAACGGTCCATTATAAGTCCATTTGCCCAAACGTGGTAGTTGTACAATTTTAATACGGGGTGTGTCAAATTAATTTTCCTCCATTTCTATTTGTTCTTCCTTTGAGACAAACGGCACTTAAAAATCTAAATTTTGGAAAAACCATTAACTTATATATTCTGTTTTATTAAAAAAAATTCCTTTAACTAAACTGCCACGTTAGTTGAATAGAAAAGCTGCCACTGTTACCTCTCCATTCTTGGTTAGGTCAAGCTTGGCAGCCTTTGCTCTTCAGTTAATCTTCTTATTGTCTTTACTATTTACAATAATTTCATAAGGCTCATTATCTAATATTAGCGATATTTCCTCGGATTGTAGAAATTCAACAATCATTGATTCGATTTCAGTTCCAAGTGCTCTAGCTGTTGGATCAGAACTTAAGATAGAGGTACTTATTATAAAGCTCAACGGTTTATCTTTATAACCTACACCTGTAACTTTAAACTCTTTTTTTGACATAAGCCCTTCAGCAATCGTAGATGTAATTTGACCTCCTTTACCGGATGGTCTTATCTCCGTAGTTACTTTAGTTACATTAATTTTATAACCTGTATATTTATTTCCATCTGCAACTTCTAATGCCATTTTCTTAACATCATCTTGAACGGAATGATAATATTTCTTGGAACCGACTATATTAATAAAAATTGTTTTCTCCGTTGGGTCAGCTTGTACTCTATCAAATTTATAGTTTAGTTGTTTTAATTTTTTTGTGACCTCATTTTCGATGATACTTTTTTCATTCAATTCTTTTTCACTAGGGACATAATCTTCTTTTCGCTCTTTTTTGACTTCTACGGAAAAGGCATCATAGCCTTTTGATTCTAAAATCTCTCCTACTATCTTTTTAACTTCATCTTTGACTTCGCTATAATAATCGTCTGTTCCTTCTACTGTTACATAGAATGTTTTTTGTGGCGAGTAACCCGTTCCTATTCCACTAATTTTGTACCCTTTTTCCTCTAATTCGTCAAAAATTAGGCTACCTATGGGTTCTGATTTAAAAATTGAACTTAAATATGGAATGGTTGAAATCACTTTTGCCATTGCAGGAGAAACAAAAGCAGAACTTATAAACAAACCAAGTAATAATACAGTAACACTGCTGAAAAACATTATTTTTCTTCTAAGACTCCATATTTTTCTATCACCCTGGCTTTCAGGTTTAAGTTGCCTTTCGTAATCTCTTTTTGCATTCTCCATCCCTAATATTACCCTACTATTTAATTCCTTTGGGATCTCAATTTTATCCAACTCTTGTCTTATCTTATTGTCCATATATATCAGCCCTCCTAGTTTTTTTACGAAGGTTTTGTAATGCTCGATATAAAACGGATTTCACCGTGCTTAATGGTGTATTCAAAATCTCCGAAATCTCACTAAAAGTGTATCCTTGATAGTATTTTAGTAAAAGAACAGTTTTTTCATCTTCATTTAGTGCGTCTAACAAATCTTGTAGTGTTAGTGACAAAGGTATATCTTCCGTACTCTTAGAAATAAATTCAACAACTTCCTTGTTTAAAGGAATCACTTTCTTTTTTTTTCTTAATAAATCAATAGCACAATTTATCGTAATTTTAATGATCCAAGTTTTAAACAGCTTCAAGTCATTCAAAGTATTAAATTTTAGGTAGGACTGGTATGCTGTTTCCTGAACAACGTCTAGTGCATCATCTTTATTTTTCACGTAAACATACGCCATCCTATAAATATACTGTTCGTATTGCCGAAATAGCCCTAAAAAAACTTTATCGTTATCCTCTGGAATTCTGTGATTGGACTCAATTATGTTGTTCACCTTCCTTTGTTTTTTATGTATATCTATTAGACGGAAACCTTCCTATTTTAGCCGAAGGTTTTTTAACAAATCCTAAAATACTTAGTCATTTTTGATAAGACTTTGTTTAAAAGCAGAAAAGTGGTTCTACTATCAGACAGAACCTTAGTAAAAATACTAAGCAATTGCGACCTTATAGGCAATGAAAAAAGAATCTTCGATTGGAAGATCCTTTTTTACTTCTTATTAAAGTAAAGCACCCATTAGCCATCCATGAAGCGCAAAAATCGCACTTCACCACAGAGAATGAAAATAGTCAGGAAGTGTCAATACAGATACTGACCTTAATCCAGTCAACCAATTCATAGACTTATTAATTAACACTCTTCTCTTTTTTTTAACGATTGAGCAGGGTCTTCTTAAATATTGTCATTTTTCTAATCTTGAAGAAACTTATTTTCATAGTAGTTTAAGTACACTATTTCACAAACATAATCAAAGAGTAAAATTACTGATAAAGACATCTACCCCATACAAAAGTATCACCCTTTAAAACATTGATACGAGGGATTTATCCGCGTTCAATCTGTATCTGCTTATTTAGACTATCATCAATAAACTTTTTCGCTCGAGACACACCATCCTGGTAAAATTCACGGGTTTCCACAAAATATTCAAAAAATCCACGATGGATTGTAGGCTGAATTGTTTTCACTTTAATCGATTTGTACTCTTTATACGGTTTATTTTCTGATTCTGGACGAACCAGCTTATTTCCGTATTCAATAAGTTTATTGATCCGAGAAATATCATTAAGCTCTGCATAAAGGGCATTTTTAAATAACATCTTCAATTTAAAGTCTTCGATATCAAAGAAGTTATCGATTTGGTCCAGAGATTTGCCTAGTGGCGCTGCTGTCACCAAAATAATCTCGTCGGCTACTACCAACGGAGACAAAACCGGATTATATTGATAAGCTCCATCATACTCCCCTTTAAAGTCTCCATATTGAAGCAGCTGCAAACATGCTCTCACACCATCCGGAGTTATTGGTTTGACCTCAAAATTTCCCCTTTTAGTTAATTCCATTGTATCCCAAGCACGTTCGTTCACATACAAAACTGCCTGATCGTTATTAACATTATAGGCATTCATAATAATTCCCACTTCCTCATTGGTGGAAAAACAATTGGCGATATCATCAAAAAATTGTTGAGGAAATTCAGATTTGTAAATTTTGTTAGGGAAGCAGAAGTTGATCCATTCCTCCGATCTCAAGAAAGGCCAATTGTCAGACAATCTTTCAATAATGTTGAGGTAATTAGGAGAAAATTTGTTAGGAACGCCCAAGTATGCGTATTGCATGAATTTGAACAAAGTTGGGATTCCATTTTCTTCGGATTTAAAATACTCATCATAATGTTTTTCAATAGCATTAGTGTCTTTTTGCAAAAAATAATATGCTGACAATATGGCACCGCTGGTAGCTGAAATCAAATCTGGCTTAACCCCCTCTTTTCGAAGCGTTTGTAGTACCCCAGCCGCAAATGAGTTCATTCCCCCAATGCCTTGTAGAGCTAAAGCTAACATAGTGAACCACTCCCAATTGAAAAAAATTGATCTTATCTAAATCTAATTCTTTACAATGGGAGCGGATACCTTCTAGGTATTTAATATTTAACATATTTTTAATGTTAAGATAGTTAAGGATTTCCGTCCTTTTTCAATTAAACTGCCCCTTTAGTGAAACAAGAAATGCTGCCTCATTTAGCAGCATAAACTTGGAGTACCGCAAAATAAACTTTTATTCTTTCTCGTCAGCAGGTCTTCTTTTATGTTTTTCATTTATGATTTTCTTGTTAAGTATTAGATAGAAGTTTAATTCATTAAGATTTGTCGTAATTTGGGTGGCTGTGGAATAGTAGTTTTGGATTCCCATTACAATTGTGTTGAAAAAGTCATGATGAAAGATTATGGCGTATATGATGTTCATGTTCATGTAGAGCCAAATTAATGAATAGTCTACAAAATACGAAGGTAAGAGAATGGATAAGCCCCCATACTTATGCTCGTTTCTCTTTTAATACATACATCATCCCATTTACAACCGTTATTTTTAATGGTTGTTTTTTTCGTATGATACATCCTCTAATTTTACTCAAAAGAAGTTAAAAGCAGTGGGTCTTTAGATGTAAAATCCCACTGCTGTAATATTTATGTCCATTCTTTATTGCATATCTCAATCATTTTAAAGTTTAAATTTTTCTCCACTTGAGCAGAAATGGGCATCTTGCTCTTAAATTAAATCACAAATCTTTTCCTCTAAAACCTATTTCATTCTATTTTCATTACTTTTCTTATGATTTTTACACATATAATCACATCCTGTTATCTTTACGGCTCAAACCCTTTCTGGCTTACATAAACCTGATTTTCCGGAAAGATGGCAATAATCACTCATTGCTGGATGAGAATTGTCTTTCTAATCCAAAAGCAATGTCTTCATTTCTAATCCGCCACGGTAGCCGGTTAATGATCCATTCTTAAAGAGTTAGTTTATTCTTTAATTCCCTTTTCCATTTCCTCCATTTTACTCATTTGACGAAATTGTGCTGGTGTATGTCCGGTTTTCTTTTTAAATAAAGTAATAAAATAGGACGTGTTAGGCATACCTACACATATGGCGAGATCCGCAATCGCTTTATTTGTGTGAATCAAATACTCTTTAGCAGCGTTTAATCTCACCTGTTGGATATATTCAACTGGTGTGATGCCTTTAATTTTTTTAAACGTTCGATGCAAATGATAGGGACTCCCGTGAGCAATATTTGCTAATGTTTCTAGAGTTAATTTTTCTATAAAATTTTTATCAATGTATTCAGTGATAAGTGCCACCCACTCACTATCAGGCAATCTCTCATTAGTAGGCTTGCAACGTTTACAAGGGCGAAAATTTGCACGGAGAGCTTGTTCTGCGTTTAAAAAAATACGTACATTTTCCTTTTTTGGAATGCGAGATTTGCAAGATGGTTTACAGAAGATTCCTGTGGTCTTTACAGCATAGAAAAATTGATTATTGTACGAAGCATCATTGTCTATAATTGCTTGCCACTTTTCATTTGTCATCATGTCCACGTCAGTCAAAATTCCATGTTCTTCACTCTCTTGTAATTCATTATTGATACGATCTGTCATTTATCTCACCTTTCCTTACAATATACCCCCTATAAATTCAGAATGTGCAATTCTAGGAATGAAATAGCAAGATATTAAAATTTAATATTTATTTTGAATCATGAAAAATGATTCCAAGACCGTATCGTTCTCCAGAAGTAACCGTACTTACTCCGTGACGAACCGTATTTTTGTAATACCCTTTTTTACCAAGAGCAGGTCTATGGTTACTAGGAAAGATTAGAGCACTGCCTTGTTCTAAAATAATCACATGCCCCCTGCTCTGAGCACGAGGAATTTGTTCCACTAATAAGGACTCTCCACCCGTATAGTCTTTATCCCGTTGATTTAATACAAATACTACTTGAAATGGGAAAAATACATCTCCATATAAATCTTGGTGCAAACAATTAAAGCCGCCTGTTTCATACTTTAAAATTAGGGGTGTCGGTCTAGTTTGTTCATATTCTTCACATGTTCTCAAAAATTCTTGAAGATGATCTGGAAACTGTTCTGGTTTCTTTAAATAACCTAACCATCGATTTGCTGTTTTGGCCAACTCTGGATAAAAGGACTCTCTTAAACTTTGGATGATTTCAGGTAATGGATAGGAAAAATATTTATACTCCCCATTCCCAAAGCGATATCTCGTCATATTGATTGTCGTTCTGTATGACTCTTCCTCACTATAAAGTTTAATGAAGAAGTCGCATTCCTCTTTTGATAAAATTGCTGGAAGCTTTGCAAACCCTTGCTCATCTAATTCGTTTTGAATTGAATCCCAATTTAAACTTTTTACACGTGTTTTTATATCTTGGACCATTTTTATCGCCTCCTATTTAGCTTTCTTGATGACTTACACTATAGCCTAATAAATAGAAAAAAATAAGGTGTTTAGAATGTAAAAGCAAGATAACAAAGGGCCATGGTGACGGTTCCTGTGGACTTTGATTGGTTAAATAAACAGTCTTAGGTCCATTCTTCGGTTTATACTTAGGAATCTTTGGTTTTCCAGAAAAGCTAGTAAGTTGGATTCTATATTTCTTTGAGGCTTCGAAGAAACTTTTCAAATCATCATATACCTTTTTCATGATTTGTTGATTGGACTGAGAGGGCATAGGGTAATCGGTTTGTTTCATCACTTTAAACAGTGCTTCTACAAAGTTATAGGGAAGGGATGCTTTCTCTGGATGGGGCATTTCAAACTATAAACAAGCACTGGACTCTTTAGGAAACAGAGTTAAGAGCTTGTCTATTTTCCAGCAAATGATAATTGTTTACCTTTAAGTGCTTCATTCAGTATTCTCACCGCTTCTATAAACAACATTATTTAAAATAAAAAGGCCAAAGGGTTATTAACCTTGGCCTAAAGATGTGGCTCCACAAACTTTATTTCAATTGCTCCGCTAATTGTACCGCTCATTTCCCTCTTTTCTACAAGTCTAAATCCCACCTGACCCAAAAGTTCTTTTGCAGACGCAATTATATCCTTATCTGCACATGGGGATGGTTCTTGTGGTTTTAAATACGCTAACCTCATTTGAAACACGAGACCTGTCCAACCGTCCTAGAGGTATTATGCTTCAATTACCATCGCTATTCCCTGTCCTCCGCCAATACATAGGCTTACGACAGCGAAATGAGCGTTGCGGCGTCTTAATTCGTAAGCAGCAGACAGCAACACCCTTGCCCCGCTAGCGCCAACTGGGTGCCCTAAGGCTATCGCCCCACCGTTTACGTTCGTTTTTTGGCGATCTAGACCTAATGCTTTTTCAACCGCTAAATATTGGGCAGCAAAGGCTTCGTTCACTTCAATTACATCGATATCATCAATGGAGAGCTTTGCACGGTTGAGCGCCTGCTGGATGGCTGGAACAGGACCGATGCCCATAATTGTCGGATCAACCCCAGAAACAGCCCAGGAGACGATTCGGGCAATTGGCTTTAGGTTGTTTTTTTGAACCGCTTGTTTTCCAGCTACCACAAGTGATGCCGCTCCGTCATTTATACCGGAAGCGTTCCCCGCCGTGACAGTTCCGTCTTTTTTAAAAGAAGGCTTGAGCTTGGATAAAGCTTCCATACTTACGTTTAGTTTAATATGCTCATCTTCGCTGATAAGCAGACTGCCTTTTCTCGTTTTGACCTCGACTGGGACGATCTCTTCTTGATAGGCATTAGTTGCTTTAGCTGCTTTTTGGTTTGATTCAACCGCAAAAGCATCCTGTTCTTCTCGAGTAATTTCGTACATTTCAGCTAGTTTTTCGGCAGTAAGACCCATCCCAGAGCCTGTATATTGATCCGTTAATGTTTCTAACAGCATATCATCAAACGACAAGTTCCCCATTTTCGATGCGCCGAAGCGCTGCGTGAAATTCACGTAAGGCGATTGCGACATATTTTCCACCCCGCCTGCGAGAACGATGCCGGCATCACCGACTAAAATATGTTGTGCAGCTGAAACGACTGCCTGAAGTCCCGAGCCGCATAATCGGTTCAATGTAAATGCCGGTACTTCCTTGGGAACGCCGCTATATAATCCAATGTGCCTTGAAAGGTATGAGGCATTTTTTTCTGTGTGGATGACGTTGCCGTAAATGACATGGTCGATTTGCATCGGATCTACCTTTGAGCGGCACATCGCTTCTACGGCACTTGCCTTCCCGAGCTCGGTTGCGCCCGTTTGCGCAAAGGAACCGCCAAACTTCGTGAACGCGGTTCTTGCACCCTCAATCAAATATACTTCTTGCATGTTAAATCACTCCCATTTGAATTCTATTAATCGATTCCCAGACCTCAAAAGACTGCAAGTAGGTATGATTGGAATATCCTTGGGAAAAACTCCTAATCTATATTGCCTGATATGGAATGCCTTGAATCGTTTTGCATAAGCGAGTTTCCTAACCTTTGAGTGTTTATCCTTCAATTACACCCTTCAGTTCGGAAGTTAAAACTTCTTCTTTTGGCAGGGTTAATAAAGAAATGACAATAAATAATAGTGTGGAGACCGCTAAAGCAAAAGCTCCATTAACTACCCCGGGAGGAAGTAATTTTATTCCGTATTTTCCTCCTATTTCTAATACAATATTGATGATTAAGCTAATCACAATACTGCCAATGGCCCCTTGTTTCGTTGCCTTGGACCAAATTAAACCTAAAACAACAGATGGGAAAATGGCGGATGCAAACATGCCCCATCCAAATACCCCTAGCAAACCAACTAATGTATTCATATAGAAGGAAAATATAGTGGATATTAGAAGGAGGCCAAACACAGCGACACGGCTCCAAAATAACTCCCTTTTCACTTCGATATTAAAGGCCTTTGGGATATCCCTGATTAAAGAAGCAGCACCAATATTCACAAAACTGCTGCCCGTCGACATAATCGCCGACATTAAACCAGCAATAACTAAACCATTGATCACAGGTGAAGTAAACATATTTAAGAAAACTGTTAAGGCATCATCCGGAGAATTCAAAGCAGGAAATTTCCCTTGAATCTTTAAAGCTAAAGCGGCAAGCCCAATCCCGATTACTAATAGTGTCGTAATCATATAGGAAATACTGGCTGTAAAGGCACCCCACTTCAAATCCTTGCTATCCTTAAGAAGTAAAAACTTCGTTAGAAAGTGTGGTTGTGCTGCAGCACCCAAGCTAATCATAAAGAACCAGCAAAATACGGTTAATACCGGGAATGCGCCAAATGGTGAAGCCAAGGCAGGATTGGAGTCCATTAAGGTTTGAGTCATTTCAGTAACACCACCGCCTACATCGATGGCAATGAAAAAAACGATGATGGAAACAACAATCATGATGACCCCTTGAAAAAGATCGGTATAGACTGCTGCAAGGATCCCTCCACCCACACAATAAAAAGCCATGATGGCCAAACCGATGATAGCACCTGTCATGGTAGATACTCCAAAAATCGAATGCAAGATAATACCCATCGCTTGAACTTGTGTGCCAAGATAGCCCATGATTCCTAAAAGCATGGCAACGGAAATCCAGCCCCGTGCTGCCTTACTTTGGTATCTAATTTCAATAATATCCCCAATCGAATACACTTCACCAAGTCTGCTCAATTTAAACAATCTTTTTCCGATTAAAAACCACGCCAAGGCAAATCCTAATGGAGCTGAGACCATTAGTCCGGATGCAAAGCCCAACCCACCACTAAACGTCAGACCAGTTCCACCCACCATCCCAAAGCCGCTTTGGATGGATGAAAAGGCTGCGATTGCCATGACAAACATCCCCATATCCCTGCCCGCCACAAAAAAGTCGCTGCTTGTCTTCGTTTTCTTTGTTGCCCAATAGCCAATCAATACACAGACAAACAAATAAATAACGGCAATAACAATAATAATTGGATTCATGTCCATTTCCTCCTTCGCGTTTTTTAGGTTACATATCTAAGGTATTGGTCTCACTGACAGAGTGCTTTTCCTCAGGTTTATCAAATGTCCAGGCGAAAATGAGAGAAAACAGAGCGCATAAAACCCAGATTCCTAGATAATAGATGGCGTTGCTGATGGAAAATCCAAAAAGTAATCTCTCTCCTCCCGCAGGTGATTGTAGTGTTGCATGGTCTAACCATATTTGAAAAACTAAAAATAGGACGGTTACAACCGCGGGAATCCATATCAGCTTTTTATTTACTTTAATCTTTTTTGCGATACCACTAAATAATAGTAATCCAATCATGAACATGTAGGGATAGATGATGTAACGAAATGAGCCGGCCAGCATTCCTATAATCATCAACACTAGTAAAATAGTAAAAGCGTAAACAGACCTATTTGACATTTTCCTCTACCTCCACGAGTATTCTCTTTAGGTAAACATAGGCTCTTTTTGTTCTGTCGTACGTTTTTTCTTGGAAAAAATTTTTAAGAACAGATTTTTGAACTTTTTGACTGGCAGTCTTAGGAAATTTTGAGACAAACTCTATATACCGTGGTACTTTAAAATAAGCCAACCGTTCCGAACACCAATTCACTATTTCTTCCTCGCTAACCGTTTCGTTGGGGTTTAAAATAATACAAACCCTTACCTCTTGTTCGCGGAGGGGATCAGGAAAAGGTACAGCAGCAGCATCGACTACTTGGGGATGCGCTCGTACACAATCCTCAATTTCCATTGAAGATATATTTTCTCCGCTTCTTCTGATAATGTCCTTTTTTCGATCGACAAAATAGAAGAATCCCTCCTCATCCTGTCTGGCAATATCTCCGGTGTGAAACCATCCGTTTCGCCAAGCTTCTTTCGTAGCCGCTTCATTTTTGTAGTAATATTTCATCATGGAGGATCCTTCTGGGCGGAGTTCTTCCTTTAATACTAGCTCTCCAGCTGTTCCAATCGGAACTTCCTGGTCAAACTCATCCACTATTTTAGCTTGGATCCCAGGTAAAACTTTCCCCATACTTCCTGTGCCCAGCTTTCGTTCTCCCCTAATCGGTGTAGCCATATTCAAACCGGTTTCTGTCATCCCAAATACCTCTATGGTTTGGAGACCAAATCTATTTTCAAATGCTTCATGAAATTTATAGGAAATGCCCGCCCCTAGACATAGGCGAGCTTTGTGTCCATTTTCCAACGGGCTGTGTGGAAGGGAACTCAATATGGCTGGCATTACTCCTAAATAGTGGAATTGTGTTGCTTCGTAACGGACTACATCTTCCCACCAAGTACCAGGGTGAAAACGATCCAATAAAATGACACTTGCTCCTATTGTTAAAGCACCCATCGTTGTTAATATTTGCGGATTCATGTGGAAAAATGGTAATGGAGTTAAAAATCGATCTTCTGAAGTAAATTCCTGATGCTCTAACCAAAGCTTTGCGTTAAGGATATAATAACTATTCGGGACCACACATCCTTTTGGGTTACCGGTTGTACCTGACGTATATAAAATGGCGGCATCATCATCTGGTGATAGTTCAACCTGGTCTATATGTGAATCTTCCATTTGAATTAATTTGTAAAAGGAAAGGACATTAGTTGAAGGACCCTGGTCTATCACCATCACGTTTTCTACTAATTCACAATTTCCTCGAATGTTCAGAATCATTTCTAATGATTTTGAATCGGTTATGACCATTTTTGAATCTGAATTATTAATGACAAATGTTGTTTCTTTTTCTTTAAAAAAAGTATTAATGGGAACCATTACTGCTCCTAACTTACTTAGCCCAATCCATACAAAGAAAAACTCTGTACAATTTGGTAGAAATAAAGCCACTTTGTCCCCTTTTGAGATACCCAATTTCTTAAATGCATTGGCTGCCTTACCAGATATCTTATCTAATTCGGAAAATGAAACTTCTTCATTCATAAAATATAAAAATGTCTTATCGCCAAAAAACTGAGCAGCTCGCTCCACAACTTCCCTTATATTTTGCACTGCCTTCCAGCCTCCCGAATTTTCTATTTGGAATAGGTGGTTTCCCTTACTCTCCCTTGAATCGAGGAGCCCTTTTTTCGCCAAATGCCCTCAATCCCTCTTTTGCATCCCAGCTTCGCAATGCATCCTGGGCAAATTCCCATTCCACTTTAAATGCATCTTCCAGGGACAAATTTTGCAAATTGACCACAGCTTTTTTGGTTGATTGAACAGCGATTGGACCATTTTGGATGATTAGATCGGCATATCTGTCAACTTCAGTCATTAACTCCTCTGAAGGAACCACTTTATTGATTAAACCTGCCTTTTCCGCTTCTTCAGCAGTTAACTGTCGGCCAGTTAATAAGATTTCCATTGCCCGGCAGTAGGGTATTTGCCTGACCAGCCTTGCAAGTGAACCTCCAGCGGCCATAATCGACCATCTTGGTTCGGGCAGCCCGAACACGGCATGATTAGCCGCAATCCTTATGTCGGTTGCCTGCAGCAATTCTGTACCGCCAGCTAAACAATAACCATTGATGGCTGCAATAATTGGCTTTGCGATCGGATTAAATTTCATCATGGCATGATTAATACTGGACTCTAGCTGTTCATCCCTTCGCTCTCCAAGTAATCTTGGAATCGTCATTTTTAAATCAGCTCCGGAGCAAAAGGCTTTATCACCTGATCCAATAATAATCACAACAAATACCTCAGGGTCGTTTTCTGCCTCTTGGAATAAATCCCCTAATTGCTTCCACCCATCCGGGGTTAGGGCATTATGTGCCTCTGGGCGATTGATGGTGATAATCGCTTTTTTTCCTCTTTTTTCAAAAGTTAGCTCTTTACTCATGATTCCTCCTTGAGGGGTCTTAATCCCACTTAATTCCGAAGATTCCGACTAATTCAGGCAGTCCCTATTCGAAAAGAAACTGTCTGATATTCCTTACGTTCGATTAGTAATGTTCACACCGCTGTATTGCTCTCGCAGACGATATTTAAGAATTTTTCCGCCCACGGTTTCAGGCAAACGATGGGTGAAAATAATTTTTTTCGGTGTCTCGAATCCACCCAGCCTTTCACGGCAAAAATAAATCAATTCCTCTTCCTGTGCACTTACTCCGCTCTTTAGGACGACTACTCCTGTTACCATTTCCCCCCATTTCTCATGAGGTATGGCTATAACCGCGGTCTTTTCAACAGAAGGATGAAGCTTTAATACGGCTTCCACTCTGATACTTGAGACGTTTTCACCTCCAGATTTGATGATATCTTTATATCGGTCCACCATGATCGATAAGCCATTTTCATCATACATGCAGCTGTCTCCTGAATGGAACCATCCATCTTTAAAGGCATTACGTGTCGCTTCTTCATCCTTGTAATATCCCGACATCATAGCAGGTGAGCGGTAAACAGCTTCTCCAGGTATGCCGGGCTCATTAATCACATTCCCACTTTCATTCATAATGATAGAGGCCAAAAGAGGATTAGGAACACCAACATAATTGACGGCTGGAGCCGTCTTTTCGTGTATCTCCGGCCATTTATCAGGCCAAAAGCGAAAACAGGAGATAGCCTCGGTTTGACCGAAGATCTCAAATGTCACCAAATCACGACCGCAAAGTTCCTTTAGCTTTTCCGTATAATCAGGGCTTAAAGCGGACCATCCGTAGACGATGACTTTTAAACTTCCAGGAGCATATTGGTCTTTTTCCTTCATAAATATGTCGGTAAGCGCTGTCAAAAATGCCGGGGATCCTGCCCAAAGAGCCGTTACCTTTTCATTTGTAATGGTTTCAGCCAAAGAAGGAAGATTAAGCGTCCTTCCGATTATTAATGTTCCCCCAGAAAGAAAGGGAGAAAAAGCGAACACCTGGTCTGCCACATGGAATACAAGAGGCAGAAAGCTGCAGAGCCGTAAGTCATTTTCAAACTGATGCCCCCTCGTCAGGGACAAAGCGAAACTATAGGCAGCCATATAGGTATTTGTATGGGAAACCATGACGCATTTTGGCATGGTGGTGGTACCTGAAGTGAACAGCATTTCCCAAATATCATCACCATGAATTTCCACATCAGGTTCATCTGTCGGCTGCCCTGCGATAAATTCCTCAAAGGATTGGCTGCCGGGGATTACGTCTCCGCCTATTGGGATAGTAATATCAAGATGAATGTTATGACTTCTGAAAACCGGACCTATTTTTTGCCAATGTTCCGCGTCAGCGATAAACAGTTTGGGTTCAACGAGATTAATTAAGTAGGAAATGACATCGGAAGCAATCATCGTATTCATTGGTACGGCTACCAGCCCCGCCTTTGCCACGGCAATTTTGGTCAAGAATGCTTCTACCGAGTTATCACAAAATAATAACACTTTATCTCCCTTGTTTAAGCCCTTTTGCAAAAGAGCATTGGCAAATTGATTCGCCTTGTTGTCTGCTTGCAGATACGTAAGTCTGGCGTTGTCTGGATGTGAGTATGCACCCTCACACCCGACCAAAGCCTCTTTATCCGGAAAACTATACCTTAACCGTTCCAGCATATCTCCTACGCTAACTCGTTCCCATCTGTTTACTCTTCGTCTGTTATAAAGCGAAGTAACATCAAGCTTCATCCTCTTCACTCCCTCAAAAGTGGGTATTGCTTAAAAAGTCAGTCATTTTTTATATGATGATTAAAATGACTTCGAACTAAATTCAATGTTCCTTAGACCTTACTGGTACTCTATTTATATAGGAAGAGTTATCTTTAAAAAAAACTTCCAATCGACTCTCTGAATTCATGGCTTTTGAACCTTTCCGTTTGAAGGATGGTCTCCTGATTCAATATTTGATCTAACGAGGAGTTACTATTTTTAATAAGATGCTTAATATGTTTTAAGACAGGCTGAGCAATATTTTTATATTGACTTGCATATTCAATCGTTTGCAGTTTAAGGTCGTCACTATCAACAACTTGATGGATTTAACCTATCCTTAAAGCCTCTTCGCTAAGAATAGGCCTCCCTGTGTATAGCAGTTCTAAACTTCTGGCTTCCCCTATCAGTTTAGGTAATAGATAATGGGCACCCATATCTGGAATTAAACCAATTCGGGAAAAATTAAATTGGATTTGGGTATTTTTAGCAGCTATTCTTATGTCACAGGCCAGTGCAATGGAAGCTCCTCCTCCTGCAACAGCTTCATGTAGACAGGCGATCGTTGGAATTGGCAATTCATTCAAAATTTTTGATAGGCGAAGAAATTTAGAGATATAGGTTTCAATAATACTATTTTCTTTTTCATAGATCCCTAAAAATTCCTTTAAGTCCCCTCCACTGCAAAAAGCACGTCCTGCTCCGGAAATAATTATGGCATTATACTTATCGGATAAGTTTCCTCTTAGTTCACTTGTTAAATTAAATAGTTCATTTAACATTAACGTATTTAAAGCATTTAGTTGTTTTGGCCGGGATAGAGTAACCTCTAATAATCTATTTTTAGGCTCAGTAATTATAAGGGTCTCATAATTTTTCAAACTTTCACCTTCTCTCAAAAGATACTCATTTCATAAATTATTTGAAAGTAACTAATAGATAGAAAACTGCCACAAAATTCAATTTTCTATTTAATTAGGGTTTGTTTATTTGAGTATCTTTCATGGGGATAACCGACTGTTTAACGGGACAACTATAGCGCCTGTTTCATAGATTCCAAAATTTATTTCCCAGAATTCCAAACAGTTTTTAGTCAGGACTACAACTCTATCCCCTTTACGAACCCCCATTTCATATAGACCATTTGCAAATTTCATGGATCGTTCTTTCAATTCTTTGTTGGTTAAACTTTCACCTTCGAAAACAATTGCCTTCTTATCAAGATCTAAGCCTTCTCTTTTAATTAAGTAAGAAACATTTAAATGGTCAGTGAACCCCATGTCATTACCCCCAACCAATTTTTTACTTTCAATGGAGACCACTATGATTTATCAGTATGGAAAAAACGTAATCCCATGCCCCAATGAATTTCCGCCGTCAATAATGATATTTTCACCCGTAATATATCCACTTGCTTTACTAGATAAGTAGGTTGCCATCCAGCCAAGCTCTTCAAGATTTCCAACACGTCTTAACGGAACTGCCTTAATCGTATTTTCGATAAAATGAGGGTCAGCCGCCGCCATTTCTTCCTGCATGCCAGCCGTAATGAATAATCCTGCGCCAATCGAATTGATCCGGATGTTGTACCGCGCCCACTCCAATGCCAGGTTTTTCATTAAACCATAAACTCCATTCCGAGCGGCAACCGAATGAGCAATGCCCGGGGCGCCCCGGTGGAGGAAGGAAATGAGAATATTTGTGATCGCTCCCCCTGTCCCCTGTTTGATCATTTGTTTCCCCACCGCCTGAGTGATATAAAAGGTACCATTCAAATTGGTTCGAATGACGGCATCCCAGCCGTTTTTCGTGAGTTCTTCAGCCCTTTTCGGGAATTGGCCGCCAGCATTGTTAATTAAGATATCGACTTTTCCAAAGCGAGCGACTGTTTCCGCCACCAGGTTTTCGACTTGATCCACTTCTCGAATATCGGTAGGAACGGATAACACTTCAAATCCCTTGGAAACAAATTCTTCTTCCGTTTGCTTTAATACATGTTCCCTGCGTCCGGCAAGAACC
The DNA here is from genome assembly GCF_051842875.1 of Neobacillus sp. C211. Lineage (NCBI taxonomy): Bacteria > Bacillati > Bacillota > Bacilli > Caryophanales > Bacillaceae > Neobacillus > Neobacillus sp. C211. The sequence continues at coordinate 50,189 of NZ_JBPXRO010000028.1, read as the reverse complement.
AGCTTTGCTCCCGCCTTCCCTAACTGGTGAGCAATTTCTTTCCCGATACCGGTTCCTCCTCCGGAAACAATGGCTACTTTGTCCTTCAGCAGGGTTTTCGAAAAAATCTCTAAATCTTCCATTTCCTCACCTCCACTATTTTCCAATCAAACCGGATGGACGGGACACTTTTTCTCTCCAAAGGTAATGTCTTTTGATTCATAATAATCAAAATGGACGATTGCCTCGTCACGAAGCGCATGATATGGAATGACCTCATCTATAATGAGTTCCGAGCCAAGCGCGTAAATATTAATATCCTCTGAGTACTCTTCTCTTAATCTCTGAATAAAGGCAGGACGTTCTTCCTCTGGCAGCGACTGAATTTTATTGTAATAGACGGCATTGATAGCAGCTTCCGGCCCCATGATGGCAATGGATGCTGACGGCAGAGCGATTACTTTTTCCGGATCATAAGCCGGTCCGCACATGGCATATAAGCCTGCCCCGTAACACTTTCTTACAATCACAGTTAGCTTAGGTACGGTAGCTTCCGAAACGGCAGTAATAAACTTGGCGCCATGGCGGATAATTCCCTTTCTTTCCACCGAGGTGCCGACCATATACCCTGGAACATCCGCCAAAAATAGAAGCGGGATATTAAAGGCATTACATAGAGTCACAAATCTGGCCCCTTTGTCTGCAGTATCCACAAATAAGGTTCCGCCTTTGACCTTTGGCTGATTGGCCACAATCCCAACAACCCTGCCCCCAATGCGGGAAAAGCCGACAATAAGCTCTGGAGCAAACAGCTTTTTGATCTCAAACCAGCTGCCTTCATCAATGACACGATCGATTAATTCATACATATCATAGGGACGGTTCATATCTTCCGGAATGATATCTTTAATCGCCCTGCCAACCTTAGGAGAAACGGCTTCCACCATCTCCGGGTTTTGTTTATAATTTTGGGGCATATAAGAAAGATATCGTTTGATGATGTCAATGGCATCTTCGTCATCTTTTGCCAAGACATCCCCGAGGCCGCTTGTGGAGCAATGCATTCTGGCCCCACCCATTTCTTCCATTGTTGTTTTTTCCCCAATCACCATTTCGACCATTCGGGTAGAGCCTAAATAGGCACTTGCCTGTTTATCGACCATGATCACTAAATCAGAGAATGCCGGGATATAAGCAGAACCGGCTGGGGAAGGACCGAAATTAATACATATCTGCGGAACCATCCCTGACATTTTCACCTGATTATAGAAAATTTTGCCGCTTTGGCGGCGCCCTGGGAAAATATCAATTTGATCCGTAATTCGGCCCCCAGCAGAATCAAGCATATAGATCATTGGGATTTTTAATTTCATGGCCAATTCTTGGATCCGAATCATTTTTTCTACTGATTTTGCCCCCCACGACCCGGCTTTTACGGTTGGATCGGCCGCTAAAAAGGCCACTTTGCACCCGTTGATTTTTCCGATTCCCGTCACCATTGCGTCTGCAGCCAAATCTGGCTTTAGTGCTTCTGCTAATAAGCCTTCTTCACGAAAGGAACCTAGATCTAAAAGAAGAGCCAACCGTTCACGCACCAATAACTTGTTTTGTTCCTTGACCCGGTTCCGATATTTTTCAGGACCACCGTGTTTGATTCGCTCTTTTTCCGCTTCGATCTTGTCTTCTTTTTCCTGGTTGGTCAGCCTAAACGTCTCAATATAGGTCTTTTGCATTTGAATTCCTCCTTTATACCGTGACAATCTCTACGGTTACATCTTTTTCAATCACATCCCGGTCAATCAGGCAGGAGTACATTCCTAATAACTGCCGTGGTTTTCCTCCCTTACCAAGACCACCACCCCCAAATGGCGGTCCGTTGACTGCCAGGGGTGACAACAATTTTCCAAACTTTAACACATCTGTTTTTTCTTTTGTCCGAATCGCAAAGTATAAATAAATTTCATTCAATAAATCAGAATCCACCTCATGGGCAAGTGGCCCGTGCAGCGAATTATAGCCCATGTAACTTGAATGAATTTCCTCCGTTTTAATTCCAAGCCGCTTCATTTGCTTACGTAGGATTTCCTCCGCTTTTTTTGCTTTTTCCAATGCATGCGGCCATGAATACCCCATCATCCCGTCACCTGCCCAGCCATTTTCGTAACCCATTAACACTTTTAAGGTTGGAGGTGCCGGTTTTCCTTTCACGTTGGAAACTCGAACTTGATCGGGTCCTACATCCTCCATAACGGCGGTTGTAAAATCCACTATCACGTCAGGAGTAATATAATGGTGAGGATCATGGATTTCATATAGGAATTGTTCCTTTACCGTATCTACACAAACTTTTCCGCCTGTTCCTTCTGTTTTTGTCAGAATAAAGGATCCATCCTCATCCACTTCTGCGACTGGATAGCCAATATTATCCAAATCCTCAATCTCCCACCAAGTTCCTGTATGGTTGCCGCCGGTCACTTGGCCCGAGCATTCCATTAGATGTCCTAATAAAACAGCAGATGCGACGCGATCCCAGTCATCATAAGACCAGTTAAATTCATAGATTAGCGGAGCGGCAAATTGGGCAGAATCTGTGGTCCTTCCAGTAATAACCACATCAGCCCCCTGCTTTAATGCTTCTACGATCGGCTGTGCCCCCAGATACACGGAGGAAAATAATAGACGCTCCTGATATTGCTCCCATGATTCTTCTTCGTTTTTATTTACAAAAAAGGGACTGACCTCATGTAAACGGTCAAAGATGTTATCGCCTTTAACCAGACCGATTTTTAGATCCGTGTACCCCAGTTCCCCGGCTATTCTTTTTACTTCTGCAACCGCACCATCAGGGTTGATCCCTCCGGCATTGGTGATTAATTTAATGCCTTTTGGATAGCATTCAGGCAATAATAAATTCATCGTCTGGGTAATATCTTTTGTATAGCCCTTTGTGGGATCCTTCTTTCGATCCTTTTCTAAAATGGCCATTGTTAACTCGGCAAGATCATCGAAGCAAATGTATTGTACATTTCCGTTTCTGGCGATATCCAAAGCAGGCAGTACAGAATCACCATAATAACCCATCCCAGCACCGATTCTAACTTTTTTAGGCATTCATTTCCCTCCAACTTATTCCATTTAGTAACAAGATTAATAGACTAAAAAAGGTTATCTGCCTTTCCAATTAGGCAGTCTTTTTTCCAGAAAGGCCTGTGCCCCCTCCTTAAGGTCATCGCTCAGGAAGGAAATCACACGTAATGTATTGGCATAATCCAGCTTCTTGTTCCATTCCATATCCCGCGTTTTCACAAAGCAGTCCATGCCGATTCTTAGCGCTAATGGACTAGCGGAAGCCAGCTTCCTTGCAAACTCCATCGCCGATTCCATAACCTGCTCAGTCGGGACCACTTTATTTACTAATCCATATTCTATTGCTTTTTCAGCTTTAAATATTTCCCCAGTAAAACTAATTTCAAGTGCCTTCTTACTTCCCATCGCCTCAATCAAAACAGGAAGAATGACGAGTGGGAATAAGCCCAATTTAATTTCAGTCGTTCCGAGCTTAGCATTGGTGGAGGCAATGGAATAATGACATGCAGCTACTAACCCTAAGCCGCCACCTAATGCATGACCATTGACGGCGCCAATGACTGGTTTTCGCAGGCTTGAAAGCGTTTGAAACAGCTGCGTTGTAGCTTCTCCTTCTTTATGAATTTCACTGGCCAGCTTTTCTTGATACCCTGCAAACTCCTTAATATTTCCTCCGGCACAAAATGAATTACCTGCTCCAGTCAAAACCATCACATGCACCGACTCATTTACTTCAGCCGCTTTCAGGGTATCAATCAGGGTTAAACACAATTCTTTGGACAGGGGGTTTCTGCTCTCAGGGTCATTTAATTCGACTATGCCAACATGATCTTCGATATGAAAACGTACTAGTTCACCCATGTTATCCTCCTAAAAAATTGAATAGAGTTGCGGTTCTTTTATTTCGATCCCTTCCAATATGTGATCAGGAACTTCCACTTCCATTCGGAGCAAAGCAGCACTCAGAGATTTCCCTAAATTATCCATCCGAAGAGAGGAAGCCGATCCGCCGCCAAGCGCGTCATGTAAAACAAATTTTAAAGCGAGAACATTTGGCACCTCATAGCGTTCTACAATACCTGTGCATAATCCGGCAAAATGTTCCTTTACCCTCTCTGGAGTTACCTCCTTTTTTAATAGCTCATAGACTTCGATATTTGTGGCAAACAAAGAAATATCAGAGATATTTCCTTTGTCCCCAGACCTGGACAACGCAATTTGGTCAAGCTTGATCCTACTCATCTTTGTACCTCCTTCCCATTTCTATCCTTGCAGTCTTACTACAACTTCATCTTCTTGAACAAAGTCGCCTTCATTTTTTAAAATGGCTTCGACAACCCCGGTTACTTCTGAAACAATAGGAATTTCCATTTTCATTGATTCCAAAATGGCTACTTCCTGTCCTGCGTCTACCTGATCACCTACATTCACCAAAACCTTCCATAAACTGCCGCTCATATTTGACCGTATATTCATTTCATTCCACTCCTACTCTATTAGTTTTTGTTAACGCTATTTTCGCGCATTCTTTTTACAAGATTGGTTGAATAAAACCCATTTATAAATTCTTCATTCTCTAATACTTCCAGCAAAAAGGGAATATTTGTTTTAATCCCTTCGATTTGTGTTGTCTGCAAAGAAGTCCTCATCCTTAAAATCGCCTCTTCCCTGTTGATACCTTTTGCAACGATTTTTGCAATCATCGGATCATAGAATGGTGTAATGGTTGTTTCGCTGGCAATCCCAGTATCGATTCTAATCTTTTCAGGCCAAACCAGCAGGCTGATTGTTCCTGGTGATGGAAAAAATCTGATAGGATCTTCTGCATAAATCCTGCACTCTATTGCGTGCATGTCTCTTTTAATTGCTTCCTGCTTGAGAGGTAATGGTTTTTGATTGGCGATTTCAATTTGCCATTCGACCAAATCCAAACCGGTCGTTTCTTCCGTCACTGGATGTTCCACCTGAAGCCTCGTATTCATTTCTAAAAAGTAGAAATTCCCTTGTTCATCAAAAATAAATTCCATTGTTCCGAGATTGCGGTAGCCGATTCCTTTGGCCCCCTTTAAGGCCGCCTGGATTAATTTCTCTAATTGTGAAGGATGAATGGAAGGAGACGGACTTTCCTCGATTACCTTCTGATGCCTGCGTTGAACAGAGCATTCTCTTTCAAATAGATGAACCGCATTCCCAAAGTGGTCAATCGCAATTTGCATCTCAATATGTCTTGGATTTTCGATGTATTTTTCGATAAAAATTAAGGAATCCCCAAAGAACTTTTCGGAACGGCTTTTCGTCGAGAAAAACGCTTTATTGAGCTCTTCTTCCGAATAAACCAATTCCATGCCAATTCCACCTCCGCCTGCACTTGCCTTTAACATGACTGGGTATCCAATAGAACCGGCTATTTGCAAAGCCTCTTCCACTGATTCAATGGCATTGCTGCTACCTGGAACAATGGGGACACCGAGTACCTTCATTTTCTTTCTTGCTTCAATCTTACTGCCCATCATTTTCATCACCTCTCTGGATGGACCAATAAAGGTGATTCCTTCTTTTTCGCAACGATCAACGAAATCACTATTTTCTGAAAGAAATCCATACCCGGGATGTATGGCATCTGCTCCTGTCTGTAAGGCAACTTTTATGATCTCATTCATCCTTAAATAGCTTTGAAATGCCGGCGGTGGGCCAATTAAATAGGCCTCATCCGCTTCCGCAACATATGGCATTTGTTCATCAGCTTCTGAATAAATCGCGATCGTTTTAATCCCAAGCCTCCGGCAGGTTTTGATAATTCTGCTGGCAATCTCTCCGCGGTTTGCTATCAGTAGTTTTTTTATCGTCATACTTATCCTCCAATCAGCCGTAATTTCATATATGAGCTAAGCTGCTTGTTTTGGTATTACATTCTTATTTCTTTGCAATAATCGTGCCAAAGTTCTAAGGAGAACTTAGAACTAATAATAAGTTCCTGTGACCCTTTCGTGTGTAACCTTTTTGGGCATTTGGGTAAAGGAGATGAACAACTGTTAAATTATTTGACAATCTAGTAAATTCAGATCACCATTCCATTTCCATTTGATTTTTTGTAATATTGTACAATTTCTGAATTTTGTTATAATATTATACAACCTGTTAAATTTTTTAACATTAGGGGGGATCTGCCATTAAAGTTATGAAGGAGTTAAATATCAAGGATTATTGCTCTCCCCCATTAAAACTGGGAGAGCACCATCAAATTTCTGATATTATTAGGGGATTTTTAAATCAAAAAATTGATGTGGCATGCATCGTCGATGACTTGGATTTTCCGATTGGAATCGTAAGCAAATACTCTGTTTACCGATCCATTTTGGAGGGGATAGACATTTATTCACCACTTAAGAAAATACTTCAAAGAGAAATACTGACAGTCAGTGAACAGGATACATTTATGAAAGTGAAGAATGTATTACTGAAGCATAATGTCGCTCATGGGATTGTTCTTAATGAAGCGAATAAAGTAGCGGGAGTTATCAGTAAGTCGGATATCATCCGTGGTTTTTTACATGAAACAGAAATTCTTGTGAATCAATTAACCGGTTTAATTGAAAATCTCGAGGATATCGTCATCTCGATTGATCATAATAGGAATATTGTCGCTTTTAATGGTGCGGCTGAAAAAGTTTCTTTTCGTAAGGAAGAGGTCATTGGAAAAAGAATTGAGAAATACTTTCCGGAGATTTCAAATTACCTCGTTACTGCAATAGATGATCTACTGACGATTAAACAAAAAAAGGTAACCTTCGGCCCCATAAGTGGAATCGGCACCTTTATTCCCATTACATATAAGGAAAATACAAGTGGAGCGATAGCGATTATTCAAAATATGACCACATTAGAAGAATTCGCTCAAGAACTGGAAACCACCAAAAAGCTTCAACAAACTCTTCAACAGGCCATAGCCATATCTTACGATGCTATCATTATTACTGATATGGATGGTAGGATTACCCTGACAAATCAAGCATTTTTGGATCTATTTGAACAAACAGAGAAGAATATCATCCATCAGCCGATTCATTCAGCCCTTCCACAGCTTGGAAAATTTTCAACCGACCCAAACCTAAAAAAAGAAATTATTACAATCCATAATAAAACAGGGATATTAACGAAGGAGTACATCGTTCATGCCGGTAAACATGTGGGAATGATCATTAAAATCATCTCCAATCAGCTGGACCAATGGAAAGAATTGTTTTATCAAATTGATAAACTAGAAAGTGAATTAAGTTATTACCGCAGTGAATACGAAAAATTAACACTAAATTCCTCTTTTGACACCATTAAATCGAATGATAGAAATATGGCCAATCTAAAGCATCAAGCCCTCTTAGCCGCTAAAAATAATTCGACTGTCCTTATCACTGGGGAAAGTGGGACTGGTAAGGAACTATTTGCGGAGGCCATCCATAAGGAATCAGGCAGAAAAGGCCATTTTATTAGAGTAAACTGTGCTGCTATTCCTGCAGAATTACTGGAGTCCGAATTCTTCGGATATGCTGATGGTGCTTTTACTGGGGCGAAACGGGGAGGAAAAATAGGAAAATTTGAAGTAGCTGACCGCGGGACTCTTTTTTTAGATGAAATTGGTGATATGCCTTTACAGCTTCAATCCAAATTGCTGCGGGTTCTGCAGGAAAGAAATTTTGAAAGAATTGGTGACAATCTAACACGTACGGTTGATGTTCGAATTATTGCCGCAACGAACAAGGATTTATATAAAATGGTTTTAGAAGGGCAGTTTAGAGAGGATTTTTACTATCGGATTAACGTAGTAACAATTCCCATTCCTTCTTTAAGAGAAAGGGAGGATGACATTCCGTTACTCTGTAATCACCTTATCCACAAATTAAATCAAAAATTAAATAAAGAAGTCATTGGGATCAGTCCTGAAGCATTGTTGATTCTGAAACAATATTCCTGGCCTGGTAACATTCGTCAATTGGAAAATATATTAGAAAGAGCCATGAACTTTGATGTAAAAAACTGGATTGATGTCATCCATTTACCTCCGCACTTATTAGAAAAAAAAGTTCCGGAAAGAAATAAAGCAAACGAGCAATTCACTCCTTTTTTCACAGTCAGCCAGGATTCTGCATATGAAATTGTTTCCTTAAAAGACTCAGAAAAGTCCATCATCATGGAAACATTAGAGTCCGTCCAAGGAAATCGGTCAAAGGCTGCCGACCTGCTTGGTATAAGCCGGACAACCCTATACAATAAATTGAAAAAGTATAACATTGAAACAAACATTTCCTTTCAAGTAAAATAACGAAAAAGGAGACTGAAAGTTCAGCCTCCTTTCTTCAATTCTATTGATTTATTTTTTCATTTTCATACAGGTTGATGAAATTATTTCGTAACACATGTTTTTGAATTTTTCCAGACGAAGTCATTGGAAATTCTTTTAGGGTAATTACCCTTTTCGGAATCTTAAATCCGCCTAACTGACTCTTGCATAATTGAATAATTTCTTCTTCTTTAATGTCTTGATCATCTTTAGCAATCACAAAAGCAGTAAGAGCTTCTGTCCAGTGTTCATGGGGCAATCCCACCACAGCCACATTTTGAACATTTGGATACTTAAAAATCGTTTTTTCCACTTCAATAGAAGAGACATTGACTCCGCCTGTTTTTATCATATCTTTTTTCCGGTCTGCAAACCAGAGAATGGAATCTTCATCGAAATAGCCATAATCACCGCTATGGAACCAGCCATGTGCAAAAGCTTCTTGCGTTTTCTCGGTATCGTTTAAATACCCCTCCATTGTTTGCGGGCTCCGATAGACAATTTCGCCTACCTCTCCCTCTGGAAGGGATTCCCCGTGGTCGTTCATAATCGCTACTTCAACATTTACTGCCGGTGTTCCAACCGCTCCTGGTTTTATAAGCTGATGTTCAGGACGGAAAACAGTAGCAACTGGTGCCATTTCCGTTTGACCAAAAAGAAGAGCAAAATTACATTGAAACACTTCATGAGCTCTCTTAAGTTCTGTATCCGGCATCGGCGCCATTGCATATACACAAAGCCTTAGTGATGTTAAGTTATAATCCGTCCGGTTTGGATGATCAAGCAAAGCGCGATACATCATGGGCAAACCAAAAATTTGTGTTGCCTTTTCCTGTTCAATCAGGGTCATTAGCTGCTCAGGTTCAAATCTTTTCAAAATCACTGTTGTGCCGCCGGCAAGAAATACAGGGGTTGTGATGGCATTTAATTGGGCAACATGAAATAACGGAAGCATGGCAATCGAAACATCCTGCTCTGTAAACTTCAAATCATAGGCGGTTCCCAACGTATTAAAATAAACCGCAACGTGACTGCTCATGACCCCTTTTGGATTCGAGGTGGTACCGCTTGTATATAAACATTGCATCAAATCCCTGTCGGTTACCTCACAATAGACCTCAGATTCATCCTGCGCCCTCCATAAGGATTCCCAATCGTGAATATCCTGTGTTTCTGTTGTTATAGATGAGGAATTTGACTTTCCATGAATGATAATAATTTCCTTAAGTGATTCTATTCCATGACTCATCCTTACTAAATCAAGAAATTGCGTTTCAACCACCACGGCCTTCGAGTTGGAATCTTTAAGGATATATTCCACTTCATTCGCTACTAAACTAGTATTAATCGGAACGATCGTGATGCCTGTCTTGGCACATGCAAAATAAACCAACAGGAATTCAATGGAATTACTGGATAGTAACGAAAGACGATCTCCTTTATTTAAGCCAATAAATTTGAACCCATGAGCCACCTTGTTCACCATTTTATTTAGCTCGAGATAACTGATTCTACGGTCCCCTTCTACAACCGCTGTTTTGTTTGGGTATCTTTTCGCGCTTCTCTTTAAAAGATCTCCCATATTAACACGGTGAACCAGGTTATAATTTAACGACATGTGCATCCCCCTGCTTTTGAAAATTTTTCTTCATATGGAAAACAGACTTAAGATTTAATATTAAAATGTTTTCACTCCAAGAAGTTCTCTTGCAATTATTAACCGGCGTACTTCTGATGTCCCTGCGCCAATTTCATAGAGCTTGGCATCTCGAAGATAACGATTTACTGGATAATCCAGCATATATCCATAGCCACCATGAATCTGAACGGCCTCTAATGCTACTTTTGTGGCTGTTTCTGCTGTAAAAAGAATGGCGGAAGCTGCCTTTAAGGTTACCTTCTTCCCTTTTGCGGATTCTGATGCAGCATCATAGGTTAGTAATCTTGCAGCTTGTAATGTGGTATACATATCTGCGATTTTGGCCTGAATTAATTGAAAGTTAGCAATCTCTTTTCCAAATTGACTTCGTTCCTTTGAATATTTCACAGCCTCCCTAAACGCACCTTCGCCAATGCCTAAGGACAGGGCAGAAACCATCACCCTTTCAATGTCCAAACCAGACATCATTACTTTTATTCCTTTATTTTCTTCACCTAGGATATTCTCTGCCGGTACACGGCAATCGTCGAATATCAACTCTCCCGTCGCCGACCCCCGATTCCCCATTTTCTTAAGCCGTTTGGACACTGAAAATCCTCGAAATCCTTTTTCAACCAGAAATGCCGTGATTCCATGAGCTCCCTTTGCCTTGTCTGTTTTGGCATAGACAATAAGGACATCCGCAATAGGACCATTGGTGATAAACGTCTTACTTCCATTAAGGATATAATAGTCACCTTCACGCTTTGCCGTTGTCCTCATCCCAACAGCATCAGAGCCTGACCCAGGTTCCGTTAACCCCAGTGCACCGATTAAATTCCCACTACACAGTCCAGGAAGATATTTTTCACGCAGATATTCGTTGGCATTATGATATAGGTTGTGGGCACATAGATTAGAATGGGCAACATAGGATACAGCTACTGCTGCACTGTATTTAGCAATTTCTTCTGTAACAATGGCCTGTTCTACAGGTCCAAGACCTGAACCTCCATATTTTTCGGGAATGGTTACACCTAGGATTCCAAGATCGCCAAGCTTTTTCCAAATCCAGTTTGGAAACTCATCGGTTTTATCCATTTCCTCTGCTATTGGAGCAATTTCTTTTTGCACAAAGCTTGAAACTGTTTTTCGTAAAATTTCTAACTCTTCTGAATATTCCACTTATAATTCCTCCCTTTTTATCTTTTCAAGTCATTTAAGATTGTATTTTTTACATACACGGGTCACTTTTATACTTGCAAAAATCGTGCCAAAAAAAATTATAGATTTCCTTTACGAATTCAAGGGTAGGATATTAATAGTGTCAAATTATTTAACAAAGTTGTCAATATATTGGACAATAGTTCAAATACAACCAGAATTAGAACCACAACTAAAAAGCCGGGTAAACTTCCAATGCTATTACCTGCTTATTGGTCATTCAACACCTTTTATGAACTAGAAAGTATTTGGCATGATATCATTCTAATTGTCTTCTTCATTAATTCTACAAAAAAACCAATTACCCTTTACTTTTTTCTGTCATAATAAAAGTAGGGCCATGGTGACGGTTCCAGTGGACTTAAAATAAACATCCTTTGAGCCATGAATGACCAAAATTGATTCTAATATAAACAAGCACTGGACTCTTTAGGAAACAGAGTTCAGAGCTTGTTTATTTTCCAGCAAAAGATAATTGTTTTCCTTTAAGTGCTTCATTCAGTATTCTCACCGCTTTCGGTCCAACACCATGTAACTTCAATATTTCTGACTCTGTCACCTTTGTCAATTGATCAAGTTTATAGTAGCCAGCATTGATAAGAGCTCTTGTAGCAGGTCTACCAATATTGGGGAAATCATTTTCTAGTGTTACATTATTGAAATTGTCCATATTTTCTCCTTTCATAATTGAAGAACTAAATCTTTATTTTTTTACTTCGTTTCTCAGAATATAAAAACTAAACCTATAAATAAAGAACTAAGGTATCGATTTTCACACATCCAATACAATTCCTTAAATAATCGTATTAATGATGTTCCAGGAATTTAATGGCTGACCGAATAGACCGAATAAGACTTGGTCCGATTAATTTAGCTATATCCAAAAAGATATCAAGGAATTCCCACCATATGGATTCCTTTCCTTCTTCTTTTCTCTTGTCTCTTCGGGATTTTTTTCTCTCTTTATATGTATTCACCATACTCTCTCCCATCTCGTATCTATATTTTTACCATTTTTAAAAGTTATTTTTGCACATTTTATTTTTGTTTGGCACGTGAAATAAACCACTTCTACTTTAATAATATGGTAAATGTTGTGAATTTCAATGCACTCATTTATAGTAAAACTAAATAAAGCTAATTTACAAATTAATAGATGGAGGAGTGTATATATGAAACTAGGAGCTTTTTCTGTAAGTTTAAACGTAAAGGACATTCATCAATCCAAGTTATTCTACGAAAAACTGGGTTTTCAGGCTTTTGGTGGTGAAATTAGTCAAAATTGGCTTATTATGAAGAATGAAAATTGCATCATTGGGTTATTCCAAGGAATGTTTGAAAAAAACATTCTGACCTTTAATCCAGGATGGAATGAAAATGCCGAAAATCTTGAATCGTTTACTGACATTCGAGACATTCAAAAACAACTTAAGGCTGAAGGAATAAAAATGCTGACTGAAGCAGCTGAAACAAATGAAGGACCAGCACATTTTATCATTGAAGATCCAGACGGGAATCAAATTCTTGTCGATCAGCATCGATGAAAAAAGAGGAAATAACGGCTGAAGAGTTTTAGTACCTTAAACTTCTATTATTTCTAAAACAGTATAATTCTTGAAATGTAAAAAAGGTGCATTAAATCCGTTTCTGGAATTATGCACCTTTTTGTTGAACGATGTGGACTAACCCTTTCAAATAAACATTGGATATTCCTTTTATCAAAATTCAAACCCAACGGAATTCAATGGGTAGTTTTTATGTACTCCATTAACTAGCTGCTTCGTCGCGTTTAACTCCGCAGAAAGCGCCAAAAACCATTTTACATTTTACTTAAAGAAATCTGCAGTTCTGCACGCCAGCACTTTCCGAAATGGCATCACTAGTTGACATGCCGTCCGGCTGTATAGCCAGAAAAGATAAACTATGAATGGCCAGGGTAAAATCACTATTCATGTGCTTGCCTCCTTAGCAATAAAACTTCTCACTTTTTTACTCTTACATGTATTGTCTGCAACTTTTTTAAAATTAATTACGTACAATACTACTAGGCATTACAGGTTGGCTAGTCAAAAATTTAGCTTTTCTAAGTCCCTGTATAGCCGTTTTATTTAAATATCCCATTGTTTTTTGACTTGTTCTTCTGCGATCCGTTTAATTTTTTCCCATGTCATATCTTTTTCCGCTATGACATTGGTATGGTAATTCCGATTTTTATAATTTACTGTCACGAAAACTTCAATCATCAGTTTTCCCTCCTTTTAAAAAACAAATATTTACGTTTAATTCTTGAAACGCCTTCGAATTAGTTGAAATAATCTCGCCCGTCCCTTCTTCTGTCATGCGAAGAATCGATTTAATCTCATCGACTGTAAAGGGCTGAGATAAGATGTTTCTTTCCATATACTTAATTTGATGCTATTCAAGCCAAGCTTTCGCTTTTCGGCAAGAACCACAACTCGGTGTCGTATACACAATCACCATACTTTTACACTCTCCTAAATATTCCATCACTGGAGCTAGTATCCTAATGACCATTTCATTTCTTTTATGATATATTTCTTATCGTAGTCGATGAGCAAACAAACATGAAATGGTGAGTAATCGCGGCTCATGTTTACATGAGTTGAGGAAAGTCCAGGCTCGCCCGGTGCTGAGATGCCCGGAGTGTTCGTGCCATCTGCAAAGGTGGGCAGCAGACTTCGTATCTGCTGACGGCGGAGAAATCATGCTAAGTCCTCAAGGATATGCTGAGAGTAACCTGAAAGTGCCACAGTGACGAATTCTTCTGGAAACAGAAGAAATGGAACGGGTAAACCCCACGAGCGAGCAACCCAAACTTTGGTAGGGGCACCATCCTGCGGGAATAATGAACCAAAGGGATGGATCGGTCTTCTAGACTGATAGTCATATGATTACACCTGTTGTGCGAGATTGGCATCGCTAGAGCACGCAGGAACAGAACCTGGCTTACAGCCATTTCATGCGCCGAATTCATCAACTGTTAGGGATAGTATTCCCTTCGATTGTTCCATTCCTTAAATCTCTCGGTGCAGACATACCCCTGATCAGTTTGCATCACAGTTCCCTGTAGTAAGTATTCCGCTGATAATAAAAAAACATTCCTTACAAAATGTAAGAAACGTTGATAAATAATCTTTTCTGAGCACAATCTGATACCAGTTGTCTGGGTCGAAGCGAAATTCCAGTGAAGAAGATTTTGATTCGTACGCTTCTGCCAATTCTGCCACACCGGCATTATATTAAGCAGGTATGTAAAAAATAACCATCCGTAACTTAACCAAACGATACCTCAACTTTTCCTAACTAGCTAAACTCAGCTGTAAAGACATCTCCCTTTTGAGCTACAACAGCCGCCGATAGGGCTCCAGATAAAATGACTTCCCCAGCTTTTAAAGTAACATCGTATTCTGTTAGTTTATTTGCCAGCCATGCAACACATGTTGCTGGGTGACCTAACACATCAGCCCCTGTCCCTTTATTAATGAACTCACCATTTTTATATAGACTCATTTCGATTTTCGCTAAATCCATTCCATTTGGATCGAATCTTTGACCGCCTAAGGTGAACAGTCCACAAGAAGCATTATCCGCAACCGTATCTTCTAATTTAATTTTCCAATCAGTAATACGGCTGTCAACAATCTCAATAGAATGAACAATATATTCTGTTGCTTCTAGGACGTCTTCCATTGTAACAGCTGGCCCTTTCAAATCTTTTTTCAACACAAAAGCAAGCTCGGCCTCTACCTTAGGATTAAAAAGCGTTTCGATTGGAATGCTGCCACCATTCGGAATATCCATACCATCCAATAAATGACCGTAATCGGGCTGATCCACTCCTAATAGCTCCTGCATCGCAAATGAAGTTAACCCAATCTTTTTCCCAACGATTTTTTGGCCGTCCTTCACCTTCTGATCAATACTTTTCATTTGAACTCGGTAAGCATCATGAATAGTGATATCAGGATATAAATCCGTAAGTGGGGCAACTGACTTTTTGTTTTTTTCAGCTTGAAGTAAATGCTTATAGGCTTCTACAATTTGAGCCACTTTTTACCCTTCTTTCTATTTATTATGGGTTTATTTTTCATCTATACAAATAAGGGACGACAAAAAGAATCATTCTTTTTCCCGGTTTGAACCTTTTCTGCCTTCATCCGCCGATTCCAGACTATGGTTAAGTTTCCTTCGAGCCATGATGGAATCTGATCTATATTAGTAAGCGTTACGTTTTTCTCGTTTACAATTACTTCGGTCTGCAAAGATTTGCTCTTATTCTTCAATGTCACATCATAGCTCCCAGGAGCAGGGAGTGTATAGTGCGAATATGGAGTTAAAACCGATCCAGCGCCTTCGCATTTTAATTCGTAAGAGTGCCCGATAAGATAGGGCAGCTCCTCTACATTCCCTTCTAACAGTTGTTGTCTGATACGAGTCGAACTGATTTTTTCCCCTTTGTACTCCACCTTGTCGACCGTAGTTACATCCATCCGACCTCCGGAATCTTGTTTCAATGTATCCATATTCCCTGCACCAAGGCTGCCATACGAAAAGTCATATCCTGCTACTGCATGAATAACACCCAGATTGATCAAATATTCCTTAACAAATGCTTGAGGTGACAACTTTGCAAAGTCTTTATCGAACTCCACAAGGTAAAAAGTATCAACACCTAGTTCACTAAGCTTCTTTTCTTTTTCGGACTGTGGCATTAAATAGTGAAAACACCCCTTCCCCCCGATGACCGTTTTCGGGTGAGGAAAGAAACTCATTATTGAAAGAGAGACTTTTCTTTCCTCTGCTTCCTGCCATGCAGTTTGAATCACTTTTACATGCCCATGATGGAGACCGTCAAAACATCCAAGTGCCATAACATTTGAGGTTGCCATTTCCTGATAAGCAGCCAAATTTTCTTTACTTAAACAGATCGTTTCCATCCAGTCTCCTTTCATGTTCCAATAATGAAGTCAGCTTATACTTCTGCCAATGCACGATATTTACCGTTAAAGAACACAAGCGGTTCCTTCTCTTCAAGATGAATATCGGTTACTTTTCCAATAAACAAAGTGTGATCTCCTTCAACATGCTCCGCGGATACTTCGCAAGCCACCTGTGCGATCGCGCCTGCTAACACTGGTTTGCCATCTAGACGATCAAAAATAACTTCACGAGGTTCCTTGATTTGCCCCGCAAAAATCATCGATAGCTCCTGTTGATCAGCAGCCAAAAGATTCACAGTAAAGATCTTGCTTTCTTTTATTTTATTTAAAATTTTTGCCCTTTCTCCAATTGAAATGACAACAAGCTTTGGATCAAGGGATACAGACATGATGGCATTTGCCGTCATACCATGTACATCTCCATCCAGTTCTGTGGTAATCACGGTTACCCCTGTAGCGAATTTTCCCATTGCCGTTCGAAATTGACGATCATCCATCTCTATGAACCTCCCAAGATTATTTTTATATTAGTAGGAATATTGAAATTACCCACTTTACTTTTCGAAATCCTCCAATACGCGTAGGGCTCATCTTTAAGAGATTCATCATTTAATAAATCTTAAAATATTCTCCACGAACGGCTCGGTTTTTTCGATTTGTGTCCAATGCCCGCACTCATTAAATACATGTAGTTCTGCATGCGGAAGCAATTCAATAAGACGATAGCTTGTGTCTGCAATGGGGATAACCTTGTCATTCAAGCCATGGAATAATAGGGTTTGTACTTTAATACTTTGAATTTGCTCATCGGTTAACGCCAATTCGTCCAGTTTTTGTTGGCGAGGCTCTGGGAACATGGCCGAAAATGCATCTTTCACCTCGGGTTGAATGCTGGCTTCATAGCGAAGACGAACTAATTCTTCATTTTTCGCTGCTTTTTCATCGTATGAGAATAATTCAATTAATTCTCGCATGGACTCCAAACTTGGCTCATACCCCCAAACACGTTCTAACCCTTCAGAAATTTGGTGCTTGATGCCAACACTACCCATTAAAATTAATTTTTTCACAAGGTCCGGTCTTTGATAGGCAACATGAAGCGCTAATGCACCTCCCATTGAGTTTCCGACAAGGTACACTGGCTCATCCGACACGGATTCAATAAAGCTAATTAAATGTTGTACCCACAATTCAACGGTATAATGATGATTGGGGAGTTTATCCGTTTTACCAAAACCAATAATATCTGGTGCAAATACATGATAGGATTCACTTAAGCTTGGGATAATTAAGCGCCAGTTTGCGAAGGCAGATACACCTGGCCCTGACCCATGAATTAATATAATTTTTTCTGCTCCTCTCCCTTCCTCATGATAGTGTGTGTTAATCCCATTCACATCCATATATTCTGAGGTAATCGTCATAACGCATTGCTCCTTCCATCTATTAATAAAGATAGAGGAAACTATAGAAAGCTCCCTCTCGCTTTTACATTCCATACATGGTGAGCTTGTACATTTGAGAAGCTCACCATTAATTATTCACAACATTTATTTTAGTGGTGCAACTGCCTTTTGCTTCACTGGCGTTCCATATTCAAAGAACTCTTGTGGTAAATTAGAGCCGTACCAAATAATTGCATGCTCTAAATCTTTCCCTTTCCATTCAACCGTTTTCCAGGCTGGGTCAAAAATTTGATAACCCGTGTCACCGAATAATTCAACACGATTTCCCCCAGGTTCGATCACATATAGGAAGTAAGCCTGAGAGACACCGTGCTTGCCAGGACCTGCTTCAATTTTAAACCCATGCTCCACCAATAATTCACTTACATCCATTAAATGTTGTGGATAGCCGTACCAGTAGCAAATATGATGTAATCTTCCTTTTTCAGCTAATGCGTCTCCCATGATGGCAACTTCGTGCACTAATGAGTTCGAACTTAACCATGCTGCTACATCTGTATTATCATCATTTAGAATACGTTCGCGCACTTTAAATCCAAGTGCATTTTCTAAGAACTCAACATTTTTATTTGTTTCGCTCGCCAGGACATTCACATGGTCTAATCGACGTACTGGCACACCGCGACGTGGACGCCTTTGTGGACGGCTTAAGAGTGGTGTAGCTTGTTCTTCATTCGCTTTAAAATATTCAACCTCCCAAAGAATTTCCATTTTATGTCCATCTGGTGTGGTAAATTGATAGGCTGGTCCATGACCGACATCACCATTAATCCAACCCAAACCATAACCTGTCGCTTCAATTTCTCGTACCCGACGCTCTAGTGCTTGTGGAGATGTGGCACGCCATGCCACATGCCCAAGTCCCGCTTCATCATTTTTCGTAATAATCAATGTATGATGATAAAAATCCTCGTAAGCACGCATATAAACAGAATCACCTTGACGGTGCGATTCTTCCATCCCTAAAATTTCTTTAAAAAACCAAACAGACTCTTCTACTTTAGGACTATAAATTTCAATATGTGCCAGATGTGCCACATCAAAAATAGGTTCTTTCATCATTTCACATTCCCTCCAAAGTTTTATTTACCAAATTGGGTTTCCTTTAAAGCCAAAGATTGACTTGCCATATGAGCCAAGCGCATCTTCGTAATGGTGCGTCGGATGAGAAGCTGCTGTCATAATGTCACGCACAAACAATTCGGTCGGTTGCCCTTTAAATACGGAGTTTCCACCTAAAGTTAGTAAAATACGAAGCGCCATCTCAGAAGTCGTTTTTGATATATGCCCACGAATCCCGAACAATCTTTCACGCTCTTCTTCATCCAATGTTCGAATGCGATTTTGTTGATAATACGTTATCCTTTCAACGTAATCATTTGCTAAGCCTTTTAAAGAACTTAATTGTAGTTTTAATTCCGCCAGTACGCGTTGACTACTAGCTGCTTCTTTTTCATTTGCATTATTGTTAAAAATACGAATCCGATTTTGTGTTTTTTCTTGGAAAATATCAATCAATCGTTCAATGCCACCAATCTGAATAAATTGGAAGCCCATTAAGAACCATGGGATATATGGTACATTGAAAATTTGATAGTCAGGCTCAAAATTGCCATCTACTGGGCCTTCACCGTTAATGACACGTGTTGCATGGAAAATTCGATTTGGCGGTATGTAAACGTTGTCAACTTTCACCGCGTTACTTCCTGAGCCACGCAAGCCCATTGCATCCCAGTTATGGACGATTTCCGCTTCCTCTTTATTCAAAATAAATAAACAATATTCCGGCTCTGTCCCATCCTTTAGCTTGGTGATTGCGCCTAGTCCAATCCAATCACTCCAAAGCACTCCACTACAGAAGTTCCATTGCCCTGAAAGGCGATAGCCTTCGCCATCTTCTGTTACTTTCCCGACAGGGGCAAATACATCTGCCATTAAGCCACCATGTCCATACAGTTCATCCCGGCTTTCTTTTGGTAAAAACGCAACCCAGGTTTCATGTATAACAAAGAAATAACTTAACCATGCAGCTGCGATACTATGATTCGCGATCGTACGGATTATTTCACCAAAAGTAAAGTAATCTAAATCTTGGCCGCCATATTCTTTTGGTCGTAAAAGTTTATGAAATCCAGCTTCTTTTATTTTTTCAATTACTTCATCTGGAAGCTTTGAATCTTGATCTGCCTTTAAAGCGTATTTTTCAGCTAATAAACCAACCTCCTTTGCCCTCATAAGAAGTTCTTCTTTGTTGGGAGTCTTTTTCACTTCTAAAAGATTAACTACCATATACCTTCCTCCTCTTAAGTAAACGTTTTCAAATTCTATTAAGCATCTGCTACTGATTTGAATTATAATATTTAGAATATTTTAAATATACCTACGGTAGATACTGAATTTAGATTGTTTTTAACACGTTTCCTATTAAATATTTTCTTTATATATTTAATTGGATTGCGTAAACCATGATAAGTTTATATTTCTAACCGTTATAAAAGAAACGGAGTTAGCTAGATAGTTATTGTAAAATGATGAATCAAACAAACTTTTTTCATTATTTAACTACGAAAAAGCCTTGTCCATCAACAAGTTAATGGGCAAGGCTTATAGTTACATCTCAATTTTTCCTTTTGCTTTTAAAATATTGATTGCTAAATAAAGTGTGAAGGCATATTGTGTATCATTAAGATCATGGTTTAAAATCTCACTAATTTTGGCCAGTCGATAGCGTAATCCGCTAATCGACATGGATAATTCCTTCGCAGTATCGTTAATACTGCTTCCATTATCTATATATGCAAATAACGTTTTTATTAACTCAAATTCATTACTATCTACTTCTAACAACCTACCAATATGTTGATTCACAAAGCGCTCAATCAACACATCATCCTGTATTTGGAATAAAACACTTTCAATGCCTAGCTCTTCGAAGTAATATACATTTTTTCGATTGTTTGTTGCACGTAATGCCGCCAATGTTTCATTGTATAGCGTGACAGTTTGTGAAAACTCCTGGATGACAGTGCTAACACCGACAGAAATCCTATATTTGGGGAAGCGCAGTGAACAATGCTTTAACAATTGATCAATAAACGTAGACTGTGATATATGCAAACTTTCAAAAGTTGGGTACTCAATTAGTATAATAATTTTGTTGAGTTTTTGTGAAACAATTGAATTGATCGTGCGCTCTTTCAAAAATAGATGAATATGACGAATCAATTCTTCATTAAACGCTATTTCATGTTCAATTTTTGGTTCCTTAACAAATCGTTCAAACGTTAACATCCAATAGGTCGAGGAAGGATTGAAATCTAAATAATAGGCGATTTTATACATTTCTTCCTTTGCTAATCGACCTTCCAAGATATCATTTAAAAAGCTCCTTTTAATCGTTTGCTCCGTAGTAACTTTTATACTTTCATTCAATAATATAAGCGAAGACGTTATTGCTGCCTTTTCAATAATCATATAATCAAGCTCATTCGGCTGATTCTCTCCAGTAAAAACAAAAGAACAATAGCCTTTAATTTGCTCTCCATAAAAAATTGGGGCGCGTAACAATGAAAGCTTTTCTGAATAACGTACGAATGTAGTGTTCGAATCTCTAAATGTATTTAAAGTAAGCGGATTCGGAAGGTTTCCTGATTTTACAATGATTTGATTATATTCATCTTCAATAAAGACTGTTAAACCAGTCGTTTCAAATAAAATATCAACAACTTTTTGTATCCCTTGGTTCGACAGTAGTTCCTCAATTAATTGCCGGTGGATATCGCTCGCTTTACTTAAATGGTCCCGCTCCATTTTTAATTTCGCTGTTATTTCATCGAGTTCCTTGATCATGCTATTCGCTTGATAGTAACTCAGGTCACTCGTAATTTCTTCTCCCCATTTTTCAATAGGCATACAAATACATTTGCATTGCTCGTGGCCCATCGCGCGACATTCTACTTCCTTAACAAGGATAGGCTGTTGCAACACTTTTGACAGGTAACCGCTTGCATATCCACACAAGGTGTGACAAACAGGCCCTTTACTGAGGCCTTTGTCTTTTAAATATTGAGACGCTTCAAACGTATTAATCCAAAGGACTTCAATAAAATTGCATTTCTTTTGCTCATCAAAGCTCATTTCCAAAATTTCCACTTTATCTAAGTAACCATGCAACCTGTGAAATTTAGGACCTGCATATACCAAATCCATCTCATCGTCCCATTGCAGCGACATGGCTTTTTCCGCATCACTCACACCACAATGCCAGCCGTATCGAATAAACACGCCCCTTGTTCGTTCATCGCCAATGACGGTAATGAGCTCATTTTTCAAATTTGTTCTTGCCTCAATTGGGATTGAAATAATTCGTTCATAAAATTCATTCAAAACGGTTTCTTTAGGTAATTCAAAAGCATCTTTTATGTGCATTTGGTTAAAACTCATATTTACTCGACCCCTTAGTCTGTGCTCCTGAAAAATTGCCTGTCCCACTCGAAATTTGTAGCATTCGACAAGTGACAGGCACCTTTTAATTTTTAGCGTTTAAATACGAATCTATAGAATCCTCTACTTCCTTTGCGACTAACTGAACGTTTATTATGTAATTATTCAAACAACTAAGAAGAACTATTTATTTTAGTAGTATTATAACATAATATTCAGAATTTTATTTACTTTGTTTAAATAGTAGGAACGATGATTTTATAGCTCTGAAATAGTATGAGGGCTTGATTTAATAGATTTAATTGCCCCGAAATGAAATCGAACCATTCCTCTAACAAGGATTTCATTTATTGAAAAAATAAGAAACCCTCAATTCAAGATAATCTCACCTTGAATTGAGAGCCTCTAGTTAACCAGTCGGCATATAAATTATTGAGCAAATATTTACTAACAACTTATACCCGACAATTCCTACCAGTCAAGTATAAATTAAATGTTTTTTACTATATTTTACTAAGTCATTCCCCTATTTAAGAACAGTAGGGTCCTGATCATCACCTATTGTCTTCTGGAATTAACTACCGCCTTCATCAATGTCCATATTAATATCGTTTTCATCCGTTTTACCCCAATGGCTTGTCAGTCGGTCAAGTCTTTCCATACAAACTTTAATTCGATTAACCTCAGTATGGAGTAAAGAAATATGGTGGTGTAGACTAGCTTCTCTTTCCACAATGGCCCGCTTCATTTCCTCCGGTGCTGGTCCGCCAGGCAGCGACCGAGTTTTAACAAAGTGTTCTGGGTCCATTGCTGTGCGAATGATCTCCTCCGGTAAATTCAACGGAATTCCGACAACTGCTTTTGCCGCTTCATCCACGAGTACAGATGTGACATGAGTAGCATTCAGTCCTCTGGCCAAGGCAATTTTCACCACCTGGCTGGCAATGGAATGAGAGGTTCGAAACGGGATTTTTGCTTCCCTAAACAGGGTGTCGGCTAATTCCGTTATCGTCGCAAAACTTTCTTGGGCCCTTCTTTTTAACAGTGCTTCATTTACTTCAAGTGTTCCAACCACCACGTTTGTTAACCGAAAAACTTGATCAATAAGGTGCAGGCCCTTCCATAAATACGGCTGAAGGTCATCCTCGGTATCGTTTATATCTCCGTATGGTGTGTTATGTAACATTTGAAGTACGGTTTGAGCATTCCCAATTCCGCTAGAGCTTAATGCACGAATATGCTCTAGTGAAACAGGATTTCTTTTTTGCGGCATAATGGAACTCGTTTGAACATAGGGGTCAGCCACACGAATCGCTGAAAATTCCTGGCTGCACCATAAGAGTAGGTCTTGTGAAAACCGGCCGAGATTGATAAAGGTTAATTGTATCGCTGTTGCAATTTCCCCTAAATAATCGGCACCGCCAATCGCATCATAGGCACTCTTGATGATTTTCGGAAATCCTAATAACTCTGCGACTGTATTTCGGTCAATCGGAAATCCGGTCGTAGTGAGGGCCGCCGCGCCGAGAGGACTAGCATTGCATGTATCATAGGCTGCTTTCAATCTTTTTAAGTCACGGTCAACGACATCGTACATACCCAGAAGATAATGGGAGAACGTCATCGGCTGGGCTTGCTGCGTATGGGTATGCCCAAGGACAATGGTCTCCTTATAGGTGTCGATCACCCTCAAAAGTGTTTCTTGAAAGGAAAGCAGCGCCTCGATGGCGAGTAGAATCTTGTCCCGAAGAACCATCCTGTACATAGCAACACCCATATCGTTCCTGCTCCGAGCAAGGTGCAAACTCCCACCCATTTCGCCGGCAACTTTCATAATTTGACTTTCTACAAGGAAAAAGAGATCCTCATACTGTCCATCATAGGTGGATTGGAGAATTCTCTCCTTATCAAGTGCGCAAATAGCTGCAAGGATTTGGGAACCCGCACTCTCCTGTAACAACCCTTGTTCCACCAGCATAATCAGGTGGGCTTTATGGATTGCTATCATCGGCTCTAGTAAAGATTGCTTGGCGTGCTCATAAGCAGGTGCCAATACTACCTCTGAATAGGTCGCTCCAGGAAACCTCCGACCTTCTTTTTTCAAAATGCTCTCCTTAATATTCATCACAATACCCCCAATATTCCCCTATCATGGTTCATTCGGTAAAAAAGGCTTCAAGAATGAATAAACCTTAAATGACTAGTAAACTTTTGAAAATAAAACAGGAGAAAAAAGTTCGCAATCTTTTGTTTATTTTATGTCTCCAGCCTATTTATGTTAATAAAAAAAGCATGAACATTGTATGTTCATGCCATCGGTTGTCCGGAAGACAGTAAATAATACTTTATATAGACTAAAAATTCAACTTTTCTTCTTCATATCTGCCCCAACATTGAATTTTTTAATTTACTTGCCAAAAAAAGACCGCAGGTGTGGAAATACCTTATAGTCTAATGTAACGTAACCATATTTATTTTATATCCACTGAATAGATCCAAACTCACCATGCGGATGGTTTTGTAATTTAAATCTTCTATACTCATATTCTAATTTCGATAGTGGCAACTCATAAAGCTTTTGATCGTCTTTGTTATAGACGTTTAAAAAAATTAATTTATTGATAAGTTTTTGTCGCTTTTTTTCATCATTATTCCTCAACAGAAACACTCCCTTAGTTTTACAAAAACTTTCCCTTGAATACAACCACTTTTAATTTCATTTATTAGATTAATTTTATTATAAACCAACAATTCCTATCAGTAAAGTATGAATTAAAATTAAATAAAGAAGACACTATCATCATGACAGTGCCTTCGCGATTTTCAATGACAAGCGGTATGGACCCAATCGGTTAAATATTTATAACTTTTCGATTAATAATTTGTGCCAATCGGAAACAAATTGTTCGTCATATCCCCCGGTTTTACATATTCCATTAGATGTTTCTCACATTCTATTAACTTTTATATGTTTCAACATATTACATTTGATGCCAAAAGGACGGCTCCTTTTTGGTTTTCATTCGTTTCACAAAATAAGTGAACATCAATATTTAAATCGTTAAAAAAGAAGAGTGTACACATAATACATCCTTCTTAACCATTTTAATAAAGACCTATTTCGTCCTTACTTCCATTTACCAGTTAATACCTCTGTTCGATCCGTTGCAGGTGAAGGTGTCCTTGATAAATTGGTAATTTCAGCGTACATTTCATTTGTCATATTAAAATCAGCCGCTGCTAATGAATCATCTAATTGGTCTAATTTACGTGCACCAATGATAGGAGCAGTAACAGCAGGATTAGCCATTACCCAAGCAACTGCTAAAGTTGCAGGTTTCACATCATGTTCTTGTGCATATTTGGTGAACTGTTCAGCCGTAACAAAATCATCATCGGCACCGTAACGGTCACCATAGCGGGCATTCTGTACAAGGCGGCCCTGCTCAGGACGTTTATTCACTCCATATTTTCCTGAAAGAAGTCCAGCACCAAGTGGGCTGTAAGTAATGACTCCAATTTGTTCGGAAGCAGCCATTGGTAGGATTTCAACCTCTGCTTGGCGTTTAACAAGGTTATACATAGGTTGGATCAATTCAAAACGAGCCAGTTGTTCTTTTGCAGAAATTCCTAATGCTTTAGTGATTTGCCATGCTGCCCAATTGCTTACTGCTGGGTAAAGAATCTTTCCTTGACGCTGAAAGTCATCGAGTGTCCGTAGCGTTTCCTCGATTGGAGTTTGTTCATCAAAATCATGGACGAAATAAAAATCAATATAATCCGTCTTTAAACGACGCAGGCTATTTTCAATTCCTTGCATCATATGTTTTCGGGACAAGCCACTAGCATTCACATCAGCACCCGTGTTCCAGAACACTTTTGTTGTCAGGACAATTGAATCACGTTCATGTGCGATGCATTCACCTAAAATTTCCTCAGAACGCCCATACACATCGGCAGTATCGAAGAAGTTGATACCGGCTTCCCGACAACGTTGATACATCGCTTTAGATGTTTCTTCATCAGCGTCTCCGCCAAAAGACATTGCACCAAAACATAAATTTGAAACCTGAATTCCTGTTTTTCCTACTGTGCGATATTCCATATTGTACCTCCAAAATCTATTCGTTCTTTTGTTAAATGAATGTTAATCACGTTATGTTACATCCATGTAGTCCAAATGTGGCAGCTAAAGAGATAAAATTTAACCTACTTGAACTGTTGGTCGGATAATCATTTCATTAATACCAACATCTGCTGGCTGCTCAATGGCAAAGGAGATCGCACGAGCAATGCTGTCCGCATCCATTGCAATTTTGTAAAATTCATCTAATCCTGCTTTCATCGTTTGGTCCGTTGTAGTTTCTAAAAGTTCACTGGTAACTGCACCTGGAGAAATATTTGTAACACGGATATTTGTACCACTCATTGCTTCTTCTTGACGTAAGCCTTCAGAAATTGCTTTAACTGCAAATTTTGTTCCGCAGTAAACCGTTCCGCCAGGGTAGATGTTATGTCCAGCTACCGAAGAAAGATTTATTACATGACCGGATTTGCGTTCTCTCATAGATGGAACAATGGCAGCAATGGCATACAACACACCTTTGATGTTTACATCAATCATCTTATCCCACTCGTCAACTTTATTTTCAGCAAGAAAAGCTTGCGGCATGATTCCAGCATTGTTCACTAATACGTCGATTTTTCCAAACTCATTAAGAGCATATTCGGCTAGTTCCTCCATTTGTTTACGAGAAGTCACATCTGTCACTTTATAAATTGCTTGTCCGCCATTATTTTGAATCTCTTCTTGCAATTTCTTTAAGCGGTCTTCCCGACGAGCCGTTAGAACTAACTTCGCGCCTTTTGATGCAAGTTCTTTTGCTGTTGCCTCTCCAATCCCAGAAGAAGCACCCGTAATAATGACAACCTTATCTTGAATATTAGACATATTAAATAACACCCTTTCTTCATTTTCAGTAATAACCTTTTTTATTTTGCTCTTTCAACACGTTACATAAAAATCCTACTTAAATTTAATTCAACTCTATATTTCGAAGTTGCTAAATTAAATCCTAGTAAAAAATCAATACTATTTGATTAATCAACATCTGTTTATAATTATACAAAGGACATAATTATTTCAATCGTTAATTTAACGCAATTTGTTGATTATTGAACAAATCATTCTAAATTGTTTATTCTACTCATATTACCCATCCATTAAATGGCTCTTTCGTAATTGCTGAGTTTACTACTAAGACTAAACGAGACCGCTGAGATAATTGCGGCAATGGCGACTGATACAGCTCCGATCCAACTAACTGCATGAACGGATGTACTTCTTACTGCTATACCCCCAATCCCTGCTGCCGCAGCTATCCCCAACTGTATGAAGGAGCCATACAGACTAAGCATAATTCCTGACGCTTCTGGAGCAAGCCAAACCAGGTTATACTGCATACCTGGGCCAGATGACCATGCCGAGAAGGACCATAGCATAAGCAACGGAATGGCGACAAGGGTTGAACTAGCGATAGTAGATAGCAACACTAAAGCTATAACGTGGACAACTAAACCTGTGACAAGAGTTCTAGGGTTACCAATCCGATCCGTCATGATTCCACCAAACTTGGAACCTATTAAGGTAGCGATACCGAAGGCAAACAAGGCACCACTCAATTCTCGTCCGCTTATGGATGTAACGGTTAATAGGAATGGAGCAATATACGAATACATCACCCCATATCCTAGCTGCCAAAAGAACGTTGCACCTAGGCCCATTAAGATTTTCGGGTTTTTTAAATAAGAGAGTTGCTTGCCCAGAGGGACGGCCACCCCGTTATTTGTGGCAGGAATTGCACGCATGATAACGAAGATTGCTAGTAAACTAAGAACACCGATTCCGACGAAGATTAGCTTCCAATCGTATGCGGTGGCAACAACACGGCCAATTGGTACGCCGATGATGATAGCAGCACTAAATCCAAGTATAACTGTGCCAATAGCCCCTGCTTGTTTTTCAGGTGGGGCTAATTTTGCTGCGGCCGTCTTGGCAGCAATGGCAAAAACTCCACTTCCTAGAGCAAGTATAATGCGAGAGACAATAAGAAAACCGAAGCCAGGAAGGGTGATTGTCATCACGCTGCCGAGCACCATTAAAGCAAGAGAAAGCATCATTAACTTTCGCTGATTCATTTTTGTCGTCGCCATTACGACAAGTGGGGATCCGAACGCATTAGCAAGAGCAAATACGGTGATCAGCTGTCCAGCTACTGATACCGAAACATTATTCGAGGCAGCGACTTTATCCAAAATACCTGCAATAACGTACTCCGATGTACTCACCATAAAGGTAATCAAGGCCAACAGGTAAATTTTCAAAGTGTTTTTCATATTGATTCCTTTTCACCCCTCAAAGATTCCTGATACAACTTCCTATCGTTAAATTTTTCATTCATTTTCGGGAATAACTTCATTTACACAACTTAATGCGTTTAGTGTTCTCGGAAAGCCCATATATGGGAGGCAGTGGGTGATGGCAGTGATCAATGTTTCCTTGTCATTGCCGACATTTTTATTACCCAGCACATGTGACTTAACTTGGCTTTCACAACCACCCAGCGTACTGATAATACAGAGTGTCAACAACTCCCGTGTTTTCAAATCAAGTCCGCCACGAGTGTAGAAATCTCCGAAGCAAAAAGCGGAAAGATATTCCTGCATGTGCTTTTGATTTGCTGGAGCAGCCTCACGCATTTTTGCAATGACTTCACCAAAAATCTCTACTTGAGTAGCAAGTCCTTTCTCGAAACGATTATCTTCATCTACAGTCTTTTGGCTTTCAATTGGTAAAGCGATATTCTTTGCTTTGAAAACCTCATTGACTTCATTGATGGCGTTTAATGTTTTGGGAAATCCAATGTATGGAGCACACTGATAAACGGCCTCTTTGATTTCTACAGGTGTAAACCCAACATTCAATGCCGCGATGACATGTGCCTTCAGTTGAGGTAACGTTTGGTTGGTTGCAAGCACTACAAGAGTGATTAGCTCACGTTGCTTGTCATCTAGGTTACCTTGATAAAAAACTTCTCCAAAAATAAAGCGGCTAAGAATGTCCTGAAAATCAGGATCGGTAGCGTACGTGGCTGGTACTCCATTACCAAATAGTTGTTTGTATTTTTCCTTGCTCTTTTCAACTCGGTCCATAAATAATCCTCCTGTATGAAGTTAATTTTCTTTTATTATTCCAAACGGTAGCTAAACATAATGCTTTAAAAATTAATATTGATTGATTAATCAACATCTGTTTATAATTATAAAAAGATTCTTATTACGTTCAATGGTTAAAATAACGCAATTCGTTGATTACTCAACAAATCAATTATAATTGTTGATTATCTTTAGAAAGATTGGTGAATGAAAATGGCTAGAATAGATAGAAGAATAGCTAAAAGCCAAATAGCTATAAAAAATGCTGTTATTGAACTGATGTCTGAAAAAAGTTTTGACGACATTACCATTCAGGATATTGCTGACAGAGCAGATGTTAATCGAGGAACAATCTATCTTCATTACACGGATAAATATGATCTACTGGATAAAATGATAGAAGAACATATAAACAATCTCCGAGAACTTTGCCAATCAGCAGCTGAAATGACGTTTCAAGAAGGAAATTATGTCTGGTTCGACTACTTTGAGCATAATTACTTATTCTTTTCTACCATGTTAGCGAGTAAAGGTGCTCCTTATTTTCGTAGTCGGTTTCTTGATTTAGTCATTGAAGAATATAAGGGTGAAGTGGATATAAAAGAAGGAAAAAATCACGGGTTAAATGAAGAGGTTATTCTTCAATTTTTTGGCTCAGCGATCGTTGGGGCAGTTGAATGGTGGTTCAAGA
The DNA here is from genome assembly GCF_051842875.1 of Neobacillus sp. C211. NCBI lineage: Bacteria > Bacillati > Bacillota > Bacilli > Caryophanales > Bacillaceae > Neobacillus > Neobacillus sp. C211. The sequence continues at coordinate 20,149 of NZ_JBPXRO010000028.1, read as the reverse complement.
ATGGAATGCCTTTGCCAGCTCGTGTCATGGCCGAACAAACGGGGGCTTTGTTAGATAGGAATTTTGAATAATTACTCAAGGTTCCAAAAGAATCAAAAAGCCTGAGTCCCTAACTATACAGGACTCAGGTTGCATAATTGGCTTTTTTAAAATTGGTGATTATCTTTATGCTTTTAATAATTACTTAACTTTGGATTAAACACGTTCTCTACATAAGCCTTTGCACCCGCTTCTATCTCTTCATTGGAAGCCACCATTGCCGCCATCGTAATCCTGCCACCAAAAATACAACCCCTTTAAACAATAAAATACTGCCCCAAAGGTGTTAAATGGGACAGTTGATCACTTTAAATTAATTATTAATTTCTTTTACGACTTTTGCCGGTACTCCTGCAACAACGGTATTTTTCGGGACATCCTTAGTGACAACTGCTCCTGCCGCAACAACTGAATTTTCACCAATCGTTACACCTGGTAGTATTGTTGCGTTTGACCCAATCCATACGTTCTTGCCAATTATCACTGGAGAGGAGTATGTTATGTTTCTTGTTTCTATGGATAACCCATGATTAAGTGTAGCAATCGTGACATTCATACCGATCATTGAACCGTCTCCTATACTAATACCACCTCTATCTTGAAATGAACAACCTATGTTAAAAAACACGTTTTTTCCAATAGTGATATTTTTACCGAAATCTGTATAAAATGGCGGAAAACACATAAAAGAAGAATCAACTTTGGTACCTGTCAGTTCACTAAATATCTCTACTATTTCTTCTCTTGAATGATAGGTAGTATTCAATACCATAGTTATCCTTTGGGCTTCATAACTACATTGTTTTAATAGCCCATGTAATTCTTTATCCTCACCTGAAATTGGATTGCCCTTCTTACAAAAATCTATAAAATCCCTCATGTCCATTTTTTAAAACACCTATCCTTATTTGCTACTACTCTAATTATATTGGTTGTTTTGTTGGGCGAATAATCATATCACAAACAGATACTCTGTCAGGTGTATCAATTACGTAAGCAACTGCTTGCGCAAAATCTTCTGCTACGGGGTTTTCCTTCTTACTTGTGCAAGTGCTTCACCTAATAATTCTTCATTTTGTTACATAATTCATCCATAAACCCAGCATCGTCCAGTTTTTCTATGTCCTTTAAGAAGAAATTTACTGAAGCCAATAATAGTGACGTAAGAAAACCGCCTCTACAGAAGCGGTTTATTTTCCAAAGAGTCATTATTGTTGTGCATCATTTTTAACATTGTTGTTAGCTATGAATTGAGCATCATTTTCAGTAGCAAACTCACTATTCACGTTGCTTAAAATTTGTTCATTGTTATTATGTTTGTCGGTGTGATTTTGGACAAATTTTGCGAAATTTACATTGTTAGGAGAAAAGTTTTTCTCTTGGCTCATGTGAGGCCTCCTTAGTATTAGAATGATGGACATAACGAGTTGATTAAGCACATAAAAATAGAGAAACTTTACATGGTTGATATGTCTATGACGAAACGATAGCGTACATTACTACGTAGAATACGCTCATATGCTTCATTTATTTGTTCAGCACGGATGATTTCGATCATAGGAGCAATACCGTGTTTAGCAGCAAAATCTAGCATCTCCTGTGTTTCACGAATTCCACCTACAAGTGATCCAGCAATGCTACGACGACCCATGATTAAAGAAAAAACATGATACTTATCAGCCTCAGCTGGAGCACCGACATTTACAAGAGTTCCATCTACCCGAAGCATAGATAAATACGCATCAACATCTAGATTTGCGGAAACTGTGTTTAATATTAGGTCAAATCGACCAGCCAACTCTTTGAATGTAGCAGGATCGCTGGTTGCATAATAATGATCCGCACCCAGCTTTATTGCCTCATCTTTCTTTTTCATACTTTGGCTCAATGCAGTTACTTCGGCACCCAAGGCATGTGCAAACTGAACCGCTACGTGTCCAAGGCCTCCTACACCCACAATGGCAACTTTTTTACCTGAACCTGTGTTCCAGTGTTTCAAGGGTGAGTATGTAGTGATACCTGCACACAATAACGGAGCTGCTACATCCAAACCTAATGCATCTGGAATACGGACAACAAAATCTTCCTTCACAACGATTTTTTGGCTATATCCACCGTAAGTTGGATTACCATCATAATCTAATGAATTATATGTGCCGATAACACCTTTCGTACAAAATTGCTCTTCACCGCTCTGGCAGTATTCGCATTCTCCGCACGAATCAACAAAACAACCAACACCAACATGGTCCCCAACAGCAAATTTTATAACTTTTGGTCCCACTGCTGCCACAACTCCTGCAATTTCATGACCAGGAACCATTGGAAATATTCCACCGCCCCATTCATCATAGGCACTGTGAATATCTGAATGACAAATACCACTAAATTTAATATCAATTAAGATGTCGTCAGGTCTTAATTCTCTCCGCTCTATGGTAGTGCGTTCGAAAGGTGCTTTTGCTTTTGGAGCACTAAGAACACCCGTCGTAATTGTGTTTTTTTGATTATTAGACATAAAAGACAACACAATCCTTTCTTGCTATCACCGAATAATTCGATTAACAATAATAGATTTACCCTTTTCCTGTTCCCTATACACAATTATAACTACATACTTTTATAGGATTTTTTCATTTTTAGACTAAATAAATCCAATTATCCATTATCTTTACTAATTTTGTTTCTCCAACAATGTTAAAAGTAGAGTTAATATCAATTGCAAATTATGGTTTCGCCGAACCACACTTCACAAAATCATTTGCTCAGTATTGTTACCAATCGATTCGTTTTCCATCTCTGAAGAATCCCCCGTTTGGTCCTTCTGGTCCAATTGTCGCTAACCACAGGATAGACTCAGCTGCTTGCTTAGGAGCTCTTGGAGCAGATGGTCCACCCATATCTGAGCTCACCCATCCCGGATCGACTGCATTTATTTTGATATCACCATTGATTTCTGCTGCTACCAATCGTGTCAATCCATTTAGGGCAAATTTAGACAACTTATAAGCGCCTACTCCTTGATAAGACATCTCGCTCATCGCCCCATATTCTGAAGAAACATTAATGATTCTCCCATAGCCTTGTTTTTCCATGAGGGGAATAAAGGAACGGACACAATAGTAAGCACCGAAGAAATTGGTTGTCATTGTTCTCTCCAGAACGGAAGGGTCCATTGCCACTAACTTTTTATTTTCCTCCAGATACACGCCAGCATTATTAATCAATACGTCTAATCTTCCATACCGCTCATTTACTGTAATTGCAGCTTGATGGATGCTTTCTTGATTATCTACATCCATCACCACAAACGAAACGTCCAGATTTGATTCCTTAAGTCTTTGCGCAGCTTCATGACCCATTTCTGGGTCACGACTTGCCAAAATGACCTTAAAACCATACAACGCCAATTGTTTAACCAGCTCATATCCAATACCTCGATTCCCGCCGGTGACCAGTGCAACTTGTTTATCGTGTGACATTTAATTCCTCCCGTTCTCGTTATCCGATAGAGTGGCATCTAAAAATCCTAATAGGGATACTCCTTATTTTGAAAGTTGTTGTGTAGGAGTAAACATGTAGTTTCTAAGTAAAATAGTTACCAAACTTAGTATCAATGATAGGAATCCCACGAATACGACGTATTGTGTACCCATATCCGATATAATTAACCCGCCTACAGCTGCACCAAATGTTGTTCCTAAATTAACGGATGTTAAAAATAAGCCATTTGCGAAATCAGGAGCTTCGGGAGCTGAAGACGTAATCCAATATTGGTTAATATTGCCCCCTATTCCAGCTAAAATTCCCCAAATTAAAGTAATGATAGCCATTGGTACGGTAAATTGTCCAAAAAAGAATAATAGGATGTAAACAACTCCCAATGCAAAAGGAAATGTCACTACAGATTTGATCGCATTTTTAGTAAGTAACTTCCCTGCGACAATGCTTCCAATAATATTGGCTCCGCCGTATACGAATAATATTAGACTAATAGTATTGGAAGACATATTCGTAACAGTTTTCAGATAATCTGCAAGATAACTATAAACTCCAAATACGGCTGAGTTTAATAAAATGACAGACACAATCGAAAGCCAAGTAATAGATTTTTTTAATACCGAAATTTGTGCTCAGAAAGAAAGTCTTTCCTTAACAGGCATAGAGGGTACAAATAGTAAGGTAGCAACGAATGCCAACATATTTACAATAGCAAAGAACACCATCGCCATTTGTAAAAAAGTTGCACTAGCAATAAAACTTGCGATTGGTACACCGACTACCATACCGGCAGATACTCCTATAAATACTTTGGAAACAGCTTTTGGAGCATCTTCTTTACTTACTGAGGCAGCCGCTACTGTAAATGCCAACGAACAATAAATGGGATGAAAAAAGGCTGGAATAATCCGAGCCATTAATAGAATGGTAAAGTTAGATGTAACTATGGATACAATATTTCCCAAAACGAAAACACCTAGTACCAGTAACATGACCTTCTTCCGATTGATCCCTGAAAACAATAAAGGCATCGTTGGACCAGATACTGCAACAACAAGGGCAAAAAAACTCACAAGCCATCCTGCTTTTGCTATACTGACATGAAAGTGATCAGAAATGGAAGGCAATATCCCAATAACCCCCATTTCTGTATTTAAGATGCCGAAGACTCCGATGGTTAATATAAATGTGAGTAAATTATTTTGTTTTTGCAAGAAAATTCCTCCAACTCTCTTCCTTTAATCGACTTTTTCAATATGAACTGTGAAATCACCATTAATTTTTTCAAAGTTTTCTTTTCCAGATTCAATCTTACCTAGTATAATAAGATCATTTGTGGCATCAGCTAAACCATTATAAAAAATAGCTAAATTTCCCCAAGGAGAATAATAAGCAAAGTCTCCTTTTTTTGGTTGGTTTCCGGATTGCACATGATCTGCCAATAATCTTTTTTGTAACACACTAATTTTCTCTTTACCTACATAATCTTCTAATGTTATCGTTAACGGCAATTGAGCTAAAAAATCTCTACTTGCTGAATTATCATACATATTCACCATTACTTCCTCATTGTTAAATGTCAATTTGACTTTAACATCTTCCATAATAACTAAACCTCCATTATCAATTGTTGAATCCTTATTATTCTGTTTGTTCTGCACATCGATTTTAACTATTTGTTCACCACTTGAATTTTTATTTGGAGTAACATTATCATTGTTTTCACTCCCATTATTACTACTTCCGCAAGCTGTAAGAAACGTTGAAATCCCCAATATAGACAAAAGTGTGAATTTAAACCCTTTTCCCACCATTTCTCCTCCTCATTAATCCGTACCAATGCTTTGAATATAACATGAAGAATAATCAAAAATCTTGAAGTCATTATAAATGCTCCTACCTGAACCTATGCCTAAAAAACCGGTCCAAAAATATTTGATATCCTTCACTTTAAGGCTATTTTAGATTTTCTGTTCTGTGTTTCCTGCTTTTGAATAAATTTCAAAGCATAATGTGTCCCACAAACATAGATTCCCATAATAGATAAGTAGTCAATTAAAAAAGTGATAATAGAATTATCATTCGACCAACTACCAAATGGATTATAAATCATTAGCTTTGAACCCATTTCTCTTTCGAAGGAAGCATGCACCCCATAGGCAACAATTAACACCGCCAAAATACGCAACCCAATGGTGCGAATACGGCTAGTACAGGTAATTCCCTTCATCCTCCGCACTGAATTGATAATCATCCCCCAGGAAAATCCTACATGTACTGCCATGATGATAAATCCCCAATAGGCAGTCTGAACATGTAATTGCCGTAGGGTCATGTCGTTTTTTATAGGAATATAGGGAAATAAATCACTTGAAATTAGCACAGCACTAATCATCATCATCGCCATAGTTACTAGAAAAAGTAGATTGATTGCTATTTGTAAAATGCGCCTTAAATTATGCGTTCCCTTTAAAATCAGCTTATACCAACGTCCATTTAAAAAATTATGGACGATAAATAATATAAGTACCACAACACCAACGAATTCATGAATTGTATTTCCAGTAATATAGTAAGCCATTGCTATCAACATGAGAACTGTCATAACAACGTCATTTACTAGCTTGAATAACATCTTGCGATTCAAAGCATTCACCTCTTCTATTTCCTATTTATCACTAGATTATGTCCCATTGTGTGAATCTAAAAATCTTTTAACAGCAACACAACCATTAGCTATCATATTGCTGTAAATACATCTTCAACAGAACATCCTGAATTTTTTTCGCATTTTCCTCTTCATCTATTAAATTACTATCTTCGTTATTTACATCCTTAGAATTCTTCATATGAGCAGTTACCTTCCAGTGATCTGTAGGGATTTCTGCGATTAGGGATTCTAAATTGCTGTTCTTCGAGCTTGTAACTTCCCCTAAATCAAACTCTTTCATTTGATCTAACGAATTTATATATTGATCCCTTTCCTGATTTGCGTGGCAGGAAAAGCAACGTCCAATATTATCTTCAGCCACTTCTCTGTTTGGGGTAAAATGCTGGTATTCCCATTCCCCATTTCGTTCTTCCGGCGAATATTGGGAACCCCAGCCGGTACGCTTTTCCATCACTAAATAGTGTTCTATCTTTCCATCCTTATATCCAACGAGAGTGATAATGGTGCCGCTCGGAAGCTCCTTTCCGTTCTGCACTGCTTCAATTGCTTCCTTCCTATTTATATAGATGTCTTCATGAATATCTCCTCGATCGTAAGTGGCAAACACGATCCCCTTTTCAAGGTCTTTAGGGAATTTAACAAGATTAGCCCCAGAGCCAATCTCTGCGTATTCCCCAGACTTAGCCACAGAGGAATTTTCTTCTTCTTGAGAAATGACCTTTATTTCAGTATCATTGTCGTTGCAAGCAGTAAGGATGAGGGTTAGAAGCAATGCAAATGAATTAATTAATCGTTTTTTCATACCGTTTTCCTCCTCCAAGTTTCGTTTTAATGTCTTGTAAATTCATTGTGACTGGGACTCTATCTGACTACTAATCCAAGTTGAACATCTTTGTCTTAAGATGGTAGTTAACTTGTTTCGTTAGACGAATAATGATTTCACTTAACGCAATGTAAACTTGCACTATATTTTTGATTATTAAAGATACTTCCCAACGAACCCGGTTGACTTTCGTCTGAAAGCTTATGCATCCTCGTAAGAAAGGGATATAGAAAGGTCCCGATAGGCATTGATTTGACTAAGAAGCTCTGCAACTTTCTGCTCTGCACCAGCGATAGCATCTGCACCAGCGATCCAGCGAGAAGGTGGTTCTTCCTGACTTACGATGTTGATTAGAGCCTTTGCAAGCTTGACTGGATCGCCTTCCTGATTTCCATTTTTTTCTTTCCAGAAAGCCTGGTATTGTGCATTACGCTCGGAGTAGTCATCGATAGATGGCTCAGCAAGGAATGTTGATTCTGGCTCTAAAAGTTCGGTACGGAAAAAGCCTGGTTCTACAATGGTGGTTTTTATTCCGTATGGAGCTACATCCTGATGTAACGACTCCATAAAACCTTCAAGACCGAACTTCGAAGCACAGTAAGCGGCATTGTATTCAAATCCAGCTAACCCCGCTAGAGAAGAGATTGAAATGATATGTCCGGAACGAGCCTTACGCATCACAGGCAATACGGCGCGGGTGACGTTCATTGGACCATAGAGATTGGTATTAATTTGTCGTTCAATCTGCTGTGGGGTCAGCTCCTCGAAGAATCCGCCATAGAAGTTGCCTGCGTTCCTGAATTGTTTTTGATTTTATTTTTATAGAAAGACCTATTAATCCACTTGTTGTGTCGGACGGATGATGATTTCACTAACCGCAACCGACGCTACTCAAATTCCAATTGATGCACCCATAATTACAACAACTTTATCTTTTATAGTAGACACACTAAACACCATCTTTTCTACTATTGTTAATACTATTTATTCTAGCTACGGTCCTTTGATATAGCCAATACTTATATCTCATATCATGATATGCTTAATGAGTATTTCATGACGTATATACTAAAACATTATAAAGGAGAATTGTTAGATGGAATTTAGAGTTTTGCGCTATTTTCTAGTTGTGCAGAGAAGGAAGCGTTACGGGTGCCGCTGTTTTTTTCATGTTACACACCCAACCTTGTCAAGACAATTAAACCGTGTTTCCATCAAGTAAAGAGGCACACCAGTGTAGGCATGCCCCCTAATTTTTTATTACTAGGAATACTCGTTATTCATTCCCCATCGTGCTGATGTCGATCACAAATCGATACCGGACATCTGAAGCTAGTTCGCGCTCCCAGGCTTCATCAGGGATGATAAATCAATAATTACTAGAAAACTGTTATAGATTGTCGAATGAATACCTTATCTAGAAAGTTGTTTTGTAGGAGTATACATGTAGTTTCTTAACATAATAAATGCCAAACTTAATACCAACGATAATAAACCCACTATTACGACGTATTGTGTACCTAATTCTGAAATAAATAATCCACCTACAGCTGTACCAATTGTTGTTCCTAAGTTAACGGACGATAAAAATAATCCATTGGCGAAATCAGGAGCTTCTGGAGCTGCCGACGTAATCCAATATTGATTAATATTAGTTCCTATACCAGCCAATATTCCCCAAACTAAAGTAATGATTGCCATAGGTAAAGTAAATTGTCCTAATAAGAATAAAAGGATGTAAACGGCTCCCAATGCAAAAGGAAAGGATACTACAGATTTGATGGCATCTTTAGTAAGTAACTTCCCTGCCACGATGTTTCCAATAATATTTGCCCCCCCGAATATGACTAACATTAAACTAATTAATTTCCCAGAGGTATTTGTAACAGTTTTAAGATACTCAGCAAGATAACTATACACCCCAAATACTGCTGAATTTAGTGAAATGACAGCAACAATGGAAAGCCAAGTAATTGGTTTTTTTAATACGCTTACCTGTTCTCCGTAAGAAAGTCTTTCTTTAACAGGCATAGAAGGGAAAATTACTAATATAGCAATAAATACTATAGCGTTCACGATAGCAAAAAATGACATTGATATTTGAAACGAAACTGTACTAGCAAGAAAACTTGCGATTGGTACACCAAGTACCATACCCGCAGATACTCCAATAAAAACTTTTGAAACAGCTTTTGGAGATTCTTCCTTCCGAACTGAGTTAGCGGCCATAGTAAAAGCTGCTGAAAAATAAATGGGATGAAAAATGGCCGGAATTACACGCGCAATTATTGCAATGGCATAGTTAGATGTAAATATAGCGACAATGTTTCCTAGAACGAAAATACCAAGTACAAGTAACATTGCCTTCTTGCGATTTATCCCCGAAAATAATAACGGCATAGTTGGACCAGATATTGAAACAGTAAGTGCGAAGAGGCTCACCAGCCACCCGGCCTTAGATACACTGATATGAAAGTGATCGGCAATGTAGGGTAATATCCCTATAACCCCCATTTCTGTATTTATGATGCCGAAAGCCCCTATGGTTAATATAAATATGAGGAAATTATTTTGTTTTTGCACAGAGTTCCTCCAACCCTCTTCCTTTAATCGACTTTTTCAATATGAACTGTTAAATCACCATGAATATTTTCAAAGTTTTCTTTTCCTGATTCAATCTTACCTAATATAATAAGATCATTTGTGGCATCCCCGAATCATTTTGTTCATTGTTACATTTATTAGATAACTTGTTTCGTTGGACGAATCAGGATTTCGCTTACCGAAACAGTCTCAGGTGTGCTAATCGCATAAGCTACTGCGTCTGCGATATCGCTTGATTTCAAAGAAAGACCCTCTCCTGTACCCATAAGATTCTTTACCCATTCTCGATCTTCAGGAGTATTAATTGTTGTATAAAGTTCAGTACTTACAGCACCTGGTGAAACTATAGTTGAACGAATATTATTTTCTCTTTCTTCCTGGCGCAATCCCTCCATAATCGCTCTAACTGCAAACTTAGTCCCACAGTATACAGCAGACCCTGGATAAACAATATGTCCAGCTACGGAATCAGTTGCAATAATATGACCGGATTGTTGTTTTTTCATAAAAGGTAAAACCGCCGCAATCCCATTTAATACACCCATGATATTGATGTCTAACATTTGACGCCATTCATCAAAACGTTTTTCTGAAAGTGGAGCAGTTGGCATGACTCCAGCATTGTTGTAGAGTACATCTACACGACCATATTTTTCAACTGCCAAATATACAACAGCTTGTACTTCCTCTTTATTCGTTACATCTGCAACTGCATATGAAATTTCAGCATTTGGCAATGATTCAACAAGTGCTTTCAAGCGATCTTCACGACGAGCCGCAATGACTAATTTTGCTCCTTCTTGTGCAAGCTTCTTGGTAGTTGCTTCACCAATCCCACTTGATGCACCCATAATAATAACAACTTTATCTTGAATATTAGACATAATTAATAACTCCCTTTCTTATTAGTATTGAAAACAATTCTTGTTGTATAATGGCCAACATTGACTTCACTTAATTAAAGTTTGGAATTCTATTCAGACAAAAAGGTGTGAATCCCGACAAGATATGCAGGATTCACACATCGGTTTCACGCAAAGCTCTCTGCGATCTTCCAACACAAGCCTTATTTTTTCTTCAGATGTTCTGTGAAGAAGGACTCGAGCTTGTTAAAAGGGATTAAATTCACCCGGTCGTACAGATCCACATGACCTGCGCTAGGAACAATGTAGAGTTCCTTCGGTTCGGCCGCCAGTTTGTAGGCGTCTTCGCTGAATTCTCTGGAATGTGCGTTTTCACCCGTAATGAAAAGCATGGGACGAGGAGAAATCGTCTCTATGTCTGCGAACGGGTAAAAATTCATGAATTTGACGTTACTAGTAAGCGTCGGGTGTGTCGTGAGTTCAGGTGACGAGCCCATGGGAGTGAATTCACCTCTTGTAGTGCGGTAGAAGTCATAAAACTCACGCTGGATGGGGTCAGTGTTTTCATTTAGTTCATGTACTGTCCCACCGGTGTATTTGGTTTTACCGCCTGTGAACTCCACATAGCGTTGCTCCGCTGCCTCTTCGAGAATCTTCTTTCTCTGCTCGAGAGTCTGCGAGTGTTTAAGCCCGTTACGGTTGGCGGCACCCATGTCGTACATACTGACTGTCGCAATGGCTTTCATGCGCGGGTCGATCTTGGCTGCGCTGATGGCAAAGCTCCCGCTGCCACAAATCCCGAGAACACCAATCCGATCCCTGTCAACAAACGGCCGGGTGCCTAGGAAATCCACCCCAGCACTGAAATCCTCGGCGTAGATATCCGGCGAAACAGCGTTGCGAGGCTGACCCTCACTCTCTCCCCAGAAAGACAAATCAAAGGACAAAGTAACGAATCCCTGTTCAGCCATTTTCTGGGCATACAAATTCGCACTTTGTTCTTTTACTGCGCCCATAGGATGCCCGACAATGATCGCGGGATTTTTCGTGTTCTTCTTCAAACCTTTGGGAATAAAAAGATTCCCTACAACATTCATGTTGTATTGATTTTTAAACTCAACTTTCTTCATAGTTACCTTGTTGCTCTTGTAAAAGTTGTCTGCTCCATTGGACATGTCCGGCGTGTATGCAGCGTCAACGCCGGTCGTAGATGCAACGATGGTCGCGGATAAAAGCAAGCCCAGTACTACCACTGTGAGTACACGCGTGATAATAGATTTTTTTTTCATTTTAAAGTAACACCCTTTCACATCCGGATAATTAAAGGATTTTCTTCTGTGGTATAAGCCATCATAGTAACTCCTTTGTATTTATTCTAGCGTACCCCTTGTATATAGCAATTACTTATATCTTATATCAAGATATGCTTGATGGGCATATCTGAAACGTATATACTAAACCATTATAAAGGAGGAGTGTTATATGGAATTTAGAGTTTTGCGCTATTTTCTTACTGTTGCAAGAGAAGGAAGCATGACGGCTGCTGCTGAATTTTTGCATGTTACACAGCCAACCTTGTCAAGACAATTAAAAGACCTTGAACAAGAGTTAGGGAAAAAATTATTTATTCGCAGTAGTCACAGTATTTTTCTTACAGATGAAGGAATGCTTCTGCGAAAAAGAGCAGAAGAAATCATAGATATGGTCAATAAATTAGAGACAGAGTTTAGTTCCATGGAAGAAACAATAAGTGGTGATGTCTTCATAGGTGGTGGGGAAACAGATGCTATGCGACAGATTGCACGGGTAGTAAAAGATTTACAGTTAAGTTACCCCAATATCAGGTATCACCTTTACAGCGGAAACGAAGACGATGTGACCGAAAGGCTTGATAAGGGATTGCTTGACTTTGGTATTTTAATTCAACCAGCTGATTTATCAAAATACAATTATTTCAATATACCTGGTAAAGATGTTTGGGGCGTTGTTATGAGGAAAGACAGTCCTCTTGCCTACAAAGATTCCATTCAAGCAGTGGATTTATTAAATGTTCCGCTGATCTGTTCACGACAGGCAATGAAACAGACATTTTCCAAAAATGAATTTGCGGATTGGTTTGGTGAAGATTTTGATAAATTAAACGTCGTGACTACCTACAATCTTGCCTATAATGCTGCCATTATGGTTGATGAGGGCATTGGTTATGCAATAACTCTTGATAAAATAGTGAATACGTCTAGTAATAGTAACCTTTGCTTTAGACCGCTAGAGCCAAGACTTGAATCTGGCTTAAATATTGTTTGGAAAAAGCATCAAGTTTTTTCCGCTGCTGCTGATATGTTTTTAAAAGTAATTCAGTCGAAATTTTCAAATACCTTAAATTGACGAAAGCCTCCACTTCTGTTTGGTCCGTAAAATCCATTTTCAAAAAATAAGAGAGTAGTATGAATACACTTTGAAGCAACATATATAAAAGGATGTCCAAAAAGCTAGGCTTTTTGGACATCCCTCGAAACTAACATTAGAATTTATCATTTAACTCAAATTGTGCTGGTGTCAATCACAAATCGATACTTCACATCTGAAGCTAATACGCGTTCGTATGCTTCGTCAATTAGGTCGGCTGAAATTACTTCAATCTTAGGAACAATGTTATGTTCTGCGCAGAAATCTAACATCTCCTGAGTTTCACGGATGCCTCCAATCATTGATCCTGCAAATGATCGGCGATGGCCGATAAGTGAGAATACGTTAACTGACAACGGCTCCGCCGGTGCACCGACATTGACCAGTGTACCATCCAGCGTTAGCAGTGAGAAATAAGCATTAATGTCAATTTTTGCACTTACAGTGTTAATAATTAAGTCAAACGATCCGGCAAGTTTCTCGAATGTTTCTGGGTCGTTTGTGGCATAGTAGTTGTCAGCGCCGAATTCCAAGCCATCATCCTTTTTCTTTAATGATTGTGATAGAACGGTTACCTCGGCGCCCATGGCATGTGCAATTTTAACAGCCATATGCCCAAGACCTCCCATTCCAACAACCGCTACTTTCTTACCTGGTCCAGCTTCCCAATGATTTAGTGGAGAATATGTTGTAATACCTGCGCAAAGTAATGGTGCTGCCGCGTCAAGCTCAATGCTATCAGGTATTCTGACTACGAAATCCTCAGTTACGACAATGTGGGTAGAATAACCACCTTGAGTTGGCTCGCCGTATTTGTCAACACCAGCGTAGGTGGGTACATTTCCATTGAGACAGTATTGTTCTTCTCCTTTACGGCAATTTTCACATTCGCCACAGGAGTCAACCATACATCCGACCCCTACCCGGTCACCGAGCTTGTACTTTGTGACCTCTGCTCCTACAGCTGTGACAATACCCGCAATCTCGTGCCCAGGTACGAGTGGATAGTTCACGGGACCCCATTCGCCATGAGCAGTATGGATGTCAGAATGGCATATGCCTGCATATTTAATTTCAATCAGAACATCATGCAAATCAAGGTCTCGTCTTTTAATTTCAGCAGCTCGAAACGGTTTGTCTGGACCGTCTACAGCTCGCGCTTTAGCAGTTATCATAAAAAAACCTCCAATAATTTATATTTTTCAAGAGAATGGCTTGTAACTGATAGAAATAATGAACTAAGGTTAAAATTGCCCTTTATTCTCTTCTATCCTTACTTTTTTCTCTTGCAAAACCATATTAATCCTTATAGTTAACTCTAGGTCAAGAGATTAGTTTAGATTATTTTTGAAGATCCCCTGACCACAATGGTTTCAAACCAACTGTCAATAGGCCTATAACTTCTATATTCTTTTATTACTAAGTATTTCTCCATAAAACAAAGAAAAGTTATAATTTCCTGTAAGGTGACTTTGACATTATGAAAATACCATGATAAAATCTCCTCATTCATAGAGTTAACTCGAAGTCTATATCATTAAGAATAGGAGAAAAATGATGAAGACATATTCAATAAGCGAAGTTGCAAAAGAATTAAATCTAACAGTTTATACCTTACGTTACTACGACAAGGAGGGTCTAATTCCTTTTGTAGAACGGACACCCAGCGGAATACGAGTGTTTAAAGAATCCGATATCGAAGCTTTAAAAGTAATTGAATGTCTGAAAGCAACCGGGATGCCTATTAAGGAAATTAAAACTTTCATTGATTGGTGTTCTGATGGGAATTCTACGTTGCAACAAAGATATGACATGTTTTTAGACCGAAAAGCTCATGTTGAAGCACAGATGGATGAACTAAAAAAAACAATGGAAGTTATCGAGCATAAATGCTTATATTACAAGACTGCATTAGATGCCGGAACGGAAGATATTCATAAAAATGCTAAAATAGGAATCTCCATTTCAAATTAACAGAAAGTCACCTGTATATATATAGAAAAATTTATAATGCCATGATTTAATTAAAGAATGGAGAACTTTTTAATTTGAGTCTTTTGTTTGACTTGAACTTAACTTTAACTCTTATTGTGAAGGGCCTTTTCCTAAAGGCCCTTCTTTCACACGTAACTTAGAATTATTAATAGCAACAGAATGCATGCAATCGTTAAATTTGCAATTTGTTGATTATTGAACAAATCAATCCATATTGTTTAATATCTTAAGAAAAGTATAGAGACCTACCATTTACCAAATGGATAAAAATAACAAATAAGGCCAACGCTTTGAATTACACAAAGCATTGACCTATAAGGCTTTTTACCTTTAAAAATGATGCATTAAATCCGTTCCGCTGTTACTTCTTTTACTTATCTATTTAACTGTTTCACTTTTACAGGCTTGTTTTCCTTGCTTACTTTGATGATTTCACCGATAATACTAATGGCAATTTCTGCTGTTGTTTCCGAGCCCATTTCCAAACCGATTGGGGAATGGACCTGATCTAACTGTTCTTGCGTGACCCCTTCAATTTTTAACTTTTCAAATATGTGTATGACCTTGCGTTTGCTGGCAACCATCCCAACATAGGCAATCGGAAATTGTAGTGCTGTCTTTAAGACCATATCATCAGCATCTTTTGTAACTATCACCACATATGACTTTTCATTTAGGTTGGCTGCCAGTAAGGCCTCTCCAATATCTTCGTTCACAAAAAGGTTCGTCGCATTCGGAAAGCGTTCCTTCGTACAATAGCCCACGCGATCATCGACAATGCAATAAGGATATTCAAGGGAATCAGCAAGCTTTGATAACGCATAGGCTAAATGACCGGCTCCAGCCAGAACGAGTTCAGGCCTGCTGGTATAGACCTCAATAAACACCCTCAACGTTCCCCCACAACTCATTTGAATTCCATCTTTTGCATGTCTATTTAATTTGTATTCAACGATTTTCGATTTACCCATTTGGAGCGCCTTTACACTCTCTTCGATGATATAGTGTTCAGCTAAGCCCCCTCCGACAGTGCCTTCAATCGTACCATCACGGTAAACAATCATTTTTCCAACATGCCTGGGAGTCGAGCCCTTTGATTCAATGATCATGGCTAGTGCAAAGGTATCGTTTTGACGGTTCAGCATGGCCACTTTTTCCATCAGAAGCATGAATAGCTCTCCCCTTTCTTAAACATTGGCTGTGTTAGTAATTATTGTTGATTTTCTAACCCTGTTGATTGGAGCGGAAGGCACGAGACTCCTGCGGGACTAGCAGGTCAGGGTGAGACCCCACAGGCGCGAATGCGCCGAGGAGGATCAGCGACCGCCCGCGGAAAGCGAAGTGCCTGGAGCGGAAATCAACAGGATAGTTTAACATGCCTAAACATTAATTCGCTTGATATTGCTTCATGCTAAGGAAATAACGTAAAAGGTTTAACGCAACGGTTTTTCTGTAAGTCGCCGTGGAGCGCTGATCGTCGATTGGTCGAATGATTTTATCAAAGGCTGCTACAACCTGAGCGATGTCTGCATTCGCTAATGGTATGGTTTTTCCAACCAGCTTCCTTTCAATATCAATGGAACGAACCATTGTAGGTCCGACTGCCCCGAAGGCAAAGCGCACATCTTCGATTCGAGCATCATTGATCCGGATATATCCTGCAAACCCTACTTTGGCAATGGCATCTGCGTTGCGGTTGCCGACTTTCTCAAAAACGACATGTGCACCATCTGCTAATACGGACGGCAATATAATTTCAGCCAATATCTCATTTTGATAACGCTGCACCCTTCGTGGACCTTGAATAAAATCGCTAATCGCAACCATTCGATCACCATTTACGGAGCGCAACAAAAGCTTTGCATTGTAAACATATAATAAAGGAAGTGTGTCACCGGCTGGAGAGGCGTTGCAAATATTCCCACCTAATGTCCCTCTGTTTCTTATTGCCGGGGCCGCAATGGTTTTAATGGCGTTCTTTAATGGTACCGGGATTAACGGATGTTTAAGTAATTCACTATAGGTACAGCAAGCCCCGATGTGGAGATCCTTCTGATTTTGATACACCCTCTTTAATTCGGAAAGATGATCAATAAAAACAAGCGGTTTTGGGAGTTTCAGAGGTACTCCCCTTCCACTATTGTGAAGAACCATGACATCGGTGCCGCCAGCCATGATTGTACACTCTTCTCTATTCAATTGGCTCAACGTTTGGTCTAGGCGATCGAAGCGATACGTAGTTGTTATTTTCTCTACCATATGCCATCACCTTTTTTAGCTGCCTCATTGATCGCATCAACTATCATATTGTAGCCCGTACATCGGCACAGATTTCCAGAAATACCTTCACGGATTTCAGCCTCTGACGGATGAGGATTTTTCGATAACAAAGCTGCGCTTGCCATAATCATCCCCGGAATACAATAACCGCATTGCACTCCCCCTGCTAAGCTATAGCTCTCATCTAAAATCTTAAATTGTTCCGTTTCAAGTATACCTTCTATCGTTTGAATATCGGCACCAGTAATCGAGCCAATGGGAATAAGGCAGCTGTTTTGCAGGAGGTTATTCACAAAAACACTGCATGCTCCGCACTCGCCTTCACCACAGCCTTCCTTTGTTCCGATTAACTCAAACTCATCTCTTAATAAATCTAGTAATCTTGCTGTAGCAGGGGCGTCTGTTTCTACGGGTCTTCCATTTAGTGTGAATTTAATCAACCTCTTCACCTTCTTTCATCCACAGACTTTCAATAATGACTTCCGGTGTTATCGGAATTTGCTGAAAAGAAGTTTGCAGTGCATCCTCGATCGCAGCCTGGACTGCTGGAGCGCCGCCGATTAACGTCAATTCACCTGCGCCCTTTGCCCCGTATGGACCGTCAGCATAAGGGTTATCAAAGACTTTACTTTCGATTGGAACAACGTCCAATGAAGTCGGCGGTCCATAATCCGAAATGCTTTTTTGTTGGATCTTGCCTTGCTTTGACGTCATCTTTTCTAAATATCCGTACGCTAATCCTTGAGCCAAACCACCGTCAATTTGGCCTTTCATAATCCGTTCATCGATGACCTTCCCTACTTCATAATTGCCGTATACTTTTTCTAACTTTACATTTCCTGTTAAGATATCCACTTCCAACTCAACGAAATTCACACCCCAGGAATAAGCCGGGTAAGCATCTCCCGTGAAGGTCAACTCGTTCCAAGGGATCATTTCACGGTGAACATAATGCTCCACTACTTCCTGTTCCACCCCTGATTGCCACTTATCCTTAAGGTTTTTTGCGGCCCGTTCCAGCAATTTTCCGACAATCATCGTCGTCCTGGAGGCGACGGTCGGACCAGAGTCTGGAACCTCTTTTGTATCAGGATAAGGGTACAAAACATCTTCATACGGGAGGTTTAGTTCTTTGGCGACAATTTTACACATCGTTGTTAAAATGCCTTGTCCCATATCAGAATTTGAGATTTTTAGCGATACTTGGTCGTTCTTTGATTTAACCAGCTTCACCGTTGCTTTAATATGGTCCCTTTCGCCACTGCCTGTAAATCCACAGCCGTGGAGGAACAGCGAAGTTCCGATGCCTTTTTTATAACGCTGATTTTGTTGATTGAAACGCTGAAACTCCTCTTTCTTCTTTTTGTATTCCGACGTGTTGAGCAGGTCCTCAATCATCTCTTGCATTAATATGGGGTCGCGGAATATACCTTTGGTGATGGTGGGGTCTCCTTGTTTAACGAGGTATTTTCGCTTATATTCAAGCGGGTCGAAGTTTGCTAGTTTACTAAGATGGCCCATATGACTTTCGATTCCGGCAAAGCTTTGTGGAGCACCAAAGCCTCTGAAGGCGCCATTCGGAACGGTATTGGTTTTTAAGACATAGCCTTTTGCATGAAAATGCGGAATTTTATAAACGCCGGCACTGTTTATTAAGGCGCGCTGCAGCACGACAGAACTCAAACCCACATTCGCTCCGCCATCGAGATAGATTTCAACACACAGGCTCAAAATATTTCCTTCCTTATCAAGGGCCGTTCGATAGTTGAGTTTGGCCGGATGCCTTTTTGTGGTAACCACCATATCCTCCGAACGGTCGAACACAAGCATCACCGACTTTTTGACTGCTTTTGCTGCAACAGCTACGTGACACGCCATCATCGAGGGAAAGTCTTCTTTGCCGCCAAAACCTCCGCCAGTAGGGCTTTGAACCACTCTTACATCATCGTCAGCACAGGCTAATGCGCTTAGCAAGGCATTTTTTATATAATAAAGACATTGCATTGATCCCTGGACTTCAATTTCATCCTTCTTATAAATTGCGAGCATTCCTTGTGGCTCAAGGTAGACATGCTCCTGATAACCCGTATCATATTCTTCTTCGATGATTTGATGGGCTTTCTGCTCGATCGCCGAAATGATCTCTAAGCTTTCTCCAAATTCATAGCTAGCCATATTGACCCCGGCTACAGATTTTTGTTTGATCGCTTCGTCCAATGTATAGATAGGCGGATGTTCTTCAAATTCAATCTCTACTTCATTTAACAAACGGTACAAGATATTCAGGTCTTCTCCTATGAGCATCAGAATTGGCTCACCAATATAATTGACCCACTCATTGGCAAAAATGGGCTGATCTTCTTTGATAATTTTGACATAATTCGGACCAGGGATATCCTCTGCTCCAACCGCTTCATATCCTTCCGGAAGGTTTGGTAATTGGATGGAGATGATTTTTCCATATGCAATCTGAGACCGAACCAAAACACCATAAACCATATTTTCCACTTTTACGTCACTAATATAGGGCAGCTGGCCCGATACTTTTCCTGTATGATCCTTTTTGGGCACTGAGGTACTTATGTCTTTGAGACTCATTGCACAACACCCTTCGACTCATTTTTTATAGCGGACACATTATAAATAGAGAAACCTCTTCTTTCGATTTTATAAATGTGAAAGATATTTTATGATTAATTTCTTTCAAGAATATCGTTGTTTTTAATTATATTTTTATTTCGGGCAGCTTTACCTATTTATGTTAGAATTTTTGACAAAGTATTTTCATTTAACTTGCTTGTTCTTTTCCGTTTCAATTAGTCAAGGTAGATTTAAACCACTAATTAAAAAAAGCCAAAATATACAAGTTGTGTATGATAACTTGTATATTTTAGGCTTTTTAATCTTGTTCCTTATTATGTTAAAGCTACCCATTACTGAACAACAGAAAAAAAGGCTCTACTCCTT
>NZ_JBPXRO010000027.1:0-72455 GCF_051842875.1 Neobacillus sp. C211 | reverse complement strand
ATCCATTCGCTCAAAGGCGACTTTATTAATATATCACCTGCAAAACGTAATGTCAACAACTTTTTTTCAAGTGTTTTTTACGTCAGCAACGACGTTTATTAATATACCAAGATACTAAGTAATTGTCAACGAACTTTGCACAAAAAAATATGAAGTTTTTTATTAACCCTTTTTCCTATCCTTTTTTCCCCTCCTCATATACCTTAAACAATCATGTGGAGACGCAACCCGTCTAAAAAGTGTAAATAAAACCTTATATCTCTCTTCCATTGCTCTTTTTACAATATGATCAATTCGATCATCTCTTAAATCAAAAAGTATTTCATCCATTTCTCTTTTAATAAGGTATTCCATTTCTTTTACTTCCTTATCATTTATTAGAAGTCCAAACATTGAATAACCTCCAGCGAAATATCTATTTATTGTAGTCTTTTCCAATTATTGAAAATTTATTATAAAATTTTTCTAATCATATTTTTAAAAATACGGTCATAGGTTGAGACAAGGACAGTATTGGACGAGGTGGGGACGATGAAATTCTTTTTTGTATTTAACGGGAAGGCTTTGAAGAATATTTCACTCATTTTAATTGCTGCATTTTTTACTGCATGGTTTCTCTACATAGAGAATCTTGCACAAATTCCTGTCTTTTCAACAAAAGATGGTCCGAAAGCCGTTTATAGAGGGGAAAAGGATCTTGCTCTTACTTTCAATATTGGCTGGGGTGACGAAAAGGCAGAGCCGATTTTAGATACGCTAAATAAGGAAGGCGTGAAGGCAGCCACTTTTTTCTTAGCAGGTTCATGGGCTGAAAGACATCCGGATCTTGTCAGTAGGATTGTAAAGGATGGTTATGAAATCGGCATTCTTGGTTACGAATACAAAGACTATCGGGATTTGGAAGATGTAAAAATCGGCCAAGATATCTCAAAAGCACAAGAGGCCTTCAGGAAGTTAAATGTAAAGAATATTAAATTACTCCGTGCTCCAACTGGCCATTTTGATGAGAGAACCTTGAAAATAGCCAACAGATATGGATATACGGTTGTCCATTGGAGTGTGGATTCAAAGGATTGGAATAATCCGGGCGTACCAACCATTGTTAAAAATGTTAATAAGGCTGAAAAAGGTGATATTATTCTGCTCCATGCTTCGGACTCGGCAAAGCAAACAGCAAAAGCACTGCCGTTGATTTTGAAGAATATTCAGCAAAAAGGGTTAAAACTTATTTCAGTATCAGAATTAATTGCAAATGGAGAGGCAAGTTCCAGAGAAATCAAATAGTGAGACGCTAAAAAACCGTCCAATTTATTAAATGGACGGTTTTTTTGTCTTTTTCATATTTGCTTGTTTATTATCTTTTGATTTACCTGGCGATTGACTCGCCTTTTTTTGTCTTTCCTGTTCAGATTGGAGGTTTAATTTATGAAGAATTAATAATTGATAGGCATTACACGCAAGCAACGCCAACATCATCAGGTAAAGCCAGCTCTTTTCATTGACACGCAGAACTGGAACCCACTCAACTAATGTAACCACGATCATAAAGAACATGGCAGGAATAAACGCCTCTTGATTTGTCTGTTTCGTTTTGTACCACGCAACGATTAGACCAACGACTAAAAGAATGATAGCTGGACCAAAATAAGGCAGGAGCGCATCCTTTGGCCCAGCAAAATTTTCGTATCGTAAATAAACTAAATCAAATAAACCAAATAGAATCAGAACAATTTGAACAGCATTCCAAAGTGAAACAGATTTAAAGATTCCTAAACCAAAACGGTGAACCGTTAAATATGCAAAAAAGCCCATTTGGCTGATGACACTAAACAAAAAGCCCATGACAATTAACCAAATTAAGGTTGATAAAATATCAATGAGTTTAAATTCAGTAAAATAGGGCTGAAACTCATTCCAACGAACAATAAAGCCCACGATAGCCGTTGTGAGTCCGCCAACTAATAATGTGTTTAAAAATAGTTTTACCCAATTACGGCTCGTCACACTACAAACCTCCATACTACGAAAAATAAATAACATTATGATTGTACCAAGCCGAATTTGAAAAATCCATATTTTATGATTTCTTACGAATAATCTTTCAGCAGTTACTACATGCTAAGCTTAAGGATTTTTATGTGAAAGGGGCTTATTAATGAAAGCAAAAAGCATGTTGCTCCTCCTGCCCATCATGGTGTTCCTAACAAGTTGTTCTTCCAATGACGCCAGCGGCGGAGGACAAATTGATTACGAAGAAACGAAAAAAATGGTTGTTGATATTCTCAAAACCGATGATGGTAAGAAAGCAATCCAAGATGTGATGTCAAGTGATAGTATGAAGGAAAAGCTAGTAATGGACCAAAAGGTCGTCTCTGACACGATCCAGCAAACACTAACCTCAGATAAAGCAAAACAATACTGGAAAGAAACATTTAGTGATCCCAAATTTGCACAAAGCATTTCTAAAAATTTGAAATCTGAAAATAAAAAATTACTAAAGGAATTAATGAATGACCCAGAATATAGAGGAATGATGATTGAAGTTTTTAAAGAGCCTGAAATACAAAAAGAATTGGCAGATGCTCTAAAAAGCAAGGAATACCGCGAGCATCTCCAGAAAGTAATTACCGAAACGGTCGATAGTCCTTTATTTAAAGCAAAAATACAAGAATTACTCTTAAAGGCAGCTGAAGAAGCAAATAGCAAATCATCAGGAGGAAAGAGCAGCAGCGATCAATCGGGCGGCAGCAAAAGCGACCAAGGTGGCAGCTGAAGCTAGACCTTGTTACATTCCTATCAAAAAATAGAAGCCTTCTCCACATTCGGAGGAGGCTTCTATTTTCATTTATTTACTTCTTTAGCAAGCCAGTTACCTTTTCAGCGATGTCTAAATAAATTTTTCCAATCTGATGGTCTTCTTGATAGACTGACGGGGCAAAGTCTTCATCGTTCCAATCAGGCTGATTTAGCGGCAGACGGCCAAGAACTTCTGTATTCAATTCTTCCGCTAATTTATCGCCGCCGCCTTGGCCGAACACATATTCTTTTTCCCCGGTCAGCTTGCTTTCAAAATAAGCCATGTTTTCAATGACACCAAGAATTTCATGGTCAGTTTTCAAAGCCATTGCCCCAGCACGCGCTGCGACAAAAGCGGCCGTTGGATGTGGTGTTGTCACAATAACTTCTTTACAAGCCGGGAGCATCGTATGAACGTCTAATGCGACATCTCCAGTTCCAGGTGGTAAATCTAAAAGTAGATACTCAATGTCGCCCCATTCTACTTCATTAAAGAAGCTGTTTAACATTTTCCCTAACATCGGCCCACGCCAGATAATTGGTGAATTATCCTCAACAAAGAAGCCCATTGAAATGACTTGTACTCCAAACCGTTCAACAGGAATTATTTTTTCTCCTCTAACAACCGGTCTTTCTGTTATTCCCATCATATCTGGAACACTAAATCCATAGATATCCGCGTCAATTAGTCCAACCTTTTTGCCTAGACGTGCTAGTGCAACGGCGAGGTTAACCGAAACCGTTGATTTACCAACTCCGCCCTTTCCACTTGCGATCGCAATGAAAGTGGTATTATTTGACTGAAGCAGGTTGTTATCATTACTTTCTGCTTGTGCATGACGGTTTGCTGCTAACACTTCTTCAGGAAGTTCACTAAAACGGATGCCAACCGATGCCGCTCCTGCTTCTTTTAACAAATTGACAATTTGTGTTTGCAGTTGGAGCTGTTCAGCTGTACCTGTCTTCGCGATGGCCACCTTTACACTAACATGATTTTTTTCTTCTTTTACTTTTATTTCAACAATAGCATTTAATTCAGCTAATGTTTTATGTAAAAATGGTTCTTTGAGGCTGCCTAGAACCTCATGGACTCTTTCTTCTGTTAACATAAAAAAGCACCTCACATTTTGAATTCGTTTCCATCTCTCAGTATATCATAACCACGCTCGGAAACAGTTAATTGAATCACACGTACTTTATAGGTTGAATCCAACTTTTTGCAAAAAAATAGAAGGGGTTATCCCGCCTTCAATAATCTGGTTCAACTAATTCTTTTTCATTCGTGTAATAACGAGTAATTCCTTGATAGATGGATATCGCAATTTTTTCCTGGTAAGCATCCTTTTTTAAATTTTCCTTTTCGGCTGGATTGGACAAAAAGCCCACCTCAACTAAAATACCCGGCTTCTTTGCATTCTTTAATATATACACATTATTGATTGGTTTGGCTCTACGAGTGGTGTTCTCTAAGTTTTTCCGAAGTTCTTCTTGGACGAATTTTGCTGCCTTAGCATTTTCCTTAAAATAAGGTGCATAAAAGGTTTGTGCCCCGCTCCACCTGGCAGAAGGAATCGCATTTAAATGAATGCTGACAAAGAAATCATTATCACCGTTATTAATCATTTTTAGTCTATTTTTTAAATCTTCAACTTTTCTTCTACTGTAACCCCTTGTATCCGAATCGGCTAAGTCTGTATCTGTTTCTCTCGTCATAATCACAAGGGCACCTTGCATTTGCAGGTAATCCTTGACCTTCTTTGTAATCTTTAAGGCAATGTCTTTTTCCAATGTTTGACCCGTTCCAGCACCGCCATCTGGACCGCCATGGCCCGGGTCAAGTAAGATGATCTTTCCCGACAATGGAAGATTCCACGCATTTAACGAGTCATCTTCAGCAAAATCGTATTGTAAAACGAAAAATAAGACAAATAGCCCCACAATAAAACTTATGATTTTTAATCTTCGTTTCGACACCCAGATCATTCCTTCCCGCTCGTCCCTATTCACTAAACTATATGGGACAAAGGGGGGATTTAGAACAGGAAGAAATGATGGACATTAGTGGAGACGGAGCTTGTGGCGCCTTTGCCCCTTTTCATAGCCTTCTCTCCACCAAATATGGATATATTGCTCACACAGGTAATAAAGTGATTCACTCATGGTGCCCTCTTCACCGCTTCCCCAATAAAGGAAAAAATTATATAGGGTATCAATTAAATGTTTTTCTTCTCGATAGCAGCGTTTGCGAACCTCATCTAAGTCTTCTCCATAATAACCAAACTTGCTGAATTTTGCCCCCAATAAAAAGGATTCAAGGGCAATGTCATAGCATGCTTCTTCTATGCCTGTATTCATTATTAGGCTGGAGGCAATTTTTGTAGAACCAAAGTATTGTTGGACTCGTTCTTTTAATGTATTAATCGATAACTCCCGAAGGACGGAACGTTCATATTTTATTTGCTTTTCCCGTTTTTTTTCTTTAAAGGTCGTAATTACTGTCACTACTTTTCACCTCTTAGAACTATTCTTTATCTGCGGTTCCGAAGAAATGCAAAGTTCTGACCGTTATAAGTTGCCAATTTTTATCCGATGGATTTGTTCATGCAGAAATAATTGTTAACAAATGACCGGTTTTATTTACCTATTGAAGGTGACCTGGCCTTTGTCAACAAAAATTTCACCTTATATCAAGCCCCATTAAACGAACCCGATGGGACCCCTTTTTCCCCTTTCATTGGTAAATGGAACCTCCCTCTTTAAAAGAGATTAATGCCACTTTTCCTGGTTGTTCGGTAACTCCCTGAACAAGTAAATTCGTCTTTTCTCATCCTAAAGTTGTAGATAAATTTCAAGCTTTTTTCCGAAGGATGATTTTCCAGAAACCTGTATGCTTAAAACATCAAGAAACAAAGGGGAGAGACAAATATGAAAAATAAAGTAGTAATGATCACTGGAGCCTCAAAGGGATTGGGTAGAGCGTTAACACTATCTTTTGCTAAGGAAGGAGCTAAACTTACGATTTCCTCCAGGTCAGCAAAAGGCCTGCTAACAGTGAAAGAGGAAGCTGAAAACTTAGGTGCTGAAGTACTGGCGGTTACCGCTGATATTTCCAAATCACGGGATGTGGAACGGTTCGTTGCGATGACAGAGGAAGCCTATGGCCATATTGATGTCCTAATTAATAATGCATCTATCCTAGGGCCTAGTCCAATGCCCATGCTGCTCGATTATCCGGAAGAGGATTTTGCTGAGGTGCTAAGGGTGAATGCAGTTTCGCCATTTCTGGTTACCAGAAGAGTGATTCCGGGGATGCTTGAGCGGAATGAAGGATCGATTATTAATGTTACATCTGAAGCTGGCCATACTGGTTATGCGGGCTGGGGTGCATATGGGATTTCAAAATTTGCCGTTGAGGGTCTTACCCAAACGTGGGCGGATGAATTAAGTGAAACAAATGTACGGGTAAACATGGTTGATCCCGGCGAAATGGACACAGAAATGCACCAGTTAGCTGTTCCCAATTGCGATTATCCATTGGCTAAACCGGAGGATGTGGTCGACATCTTTTTATATCTAGCATCCGATAAGTCTGTAGGAATTAATGGCCAGCGGTTTGAAGCCCAATCAGAGGAGGAATTATGATGGCGATGAAAGCGTTGAATTTTTATCTACCAGATGAATTAAATGCGTCCCATCCCCCAGAAAAACGCGGCTTAAGGCGGGATCATGTCCGGATGATGGTATTGGACCGGTCTACTGGAGAAGTCCGACATGACCAGTTCTTCCACTTGGCAGATTACCTTCAGCCCGGGGATCTGGTCATAGCCAATAATAGCCGAACCATACCCGCGGTTTTACATGGTAAATGGTCAAGAAACAATGAAACAATCGCACCCACAGTGGAAGTCAGGTTGGCAAGACGCCGTCGCGATGAATTGTGGGATGCGCTAATTGTAGCTAACCCTGTTAAAAAAGGCGACCAGATAGACTTTTCCCCGGAATTGTCAGCAATCGTAATCGGTGAGAAAGAGAATTCCCCTCTTAAGATTATTCAATTTACGAAAAAGGGCACAGAATTATTTAATATCATCTATGCCCTTGGTGAGCCGATCCGATATGAATATATTGAAGAGCCATGGGACTTGGATTACTATCAAACCATTTTTGCCTCCCATCCCGGTTCCGTCGAGATGCCCTCAGCAGGCAGAGCCTTTAGCTGGGAGCTCATTTTTAAAATGAAGCGCAAAGGCATCCAGCTTGATTTTATCCAATTGCATACCGGGTTAAGCTATTTACTTGATGATAGATGGCACCAGTCACCCGAAGAGAATGAAGAGGAGTATCAAATCTCTAAACGAATTATGGAACGGATCCTCCAAACGAAAGCATCTGGCAAAAGAGTCATTGCCGTTGGTACAACAGTAGTTCGGGCGCTCGAGACGGCCGCTAAAAACGGGGCCCTTTCAGGGGTGACAAATCTCTATATCGATCCACATTATCCTTTACAAATAGTTGACGGAATCATTACGGGGCTTCATGAGCCACAAGCAAGTCATCTCGATATGTTGTCCGCCTTTGTATCAGAGCGCCATTTACTACAGGCATATGATTATGCAATCAAAGCCGGCTATCTATGGCATGAGTTTGGGGATATGAATCTAATCTTATGACGAAAGGAGGCAAAAAGCATCAGAAAAGGCAGCTGTTCTGAGTTCTAAGGAAGCGAAACAAACCACCTAATACGCTATAATAACAGTAAATGAAGGACGCTAGAGGAGAATGTATGTCGGAAGAGAATAAAGATATCGGCATTTTAAAGGAAATCGCTGAACTATTAAATGAAGGAACCGATACAAATGACGTATTGTCTGGAGTGTTGAAAAGGCTTCTTCAAGTGACGGGACTTCAAACAGGATGGATATTTTTAATGGATGAACATGGAACGCATCATCTTGCAGCCGTCGAAGCCCTGCCGCCTGCTTTGGCGAATAACGATAAGCAGAGGATGTGTCAGGGTGGATGCTGGTGCGTCAATAAATACAACAATAAAAAATTAACGAAAGCAACCAATATTATGGAATGTAAACGGATTGAAGATGCGATCGACGAAAATGCAGGGGAAACATGCGGTCTCACCCATCACGCTACCGTCCCGCTCGGAGCTGGAAATGAACGATTCGGAATCTTAAATGTAGGTTCCCCTTACAAAACACATTTTCAAAAAAATGAACTCGCCTTACTCGAAGCCGTTGCCTATCAAATCGGCACGGCGCTGAAACGGATCAAACTTACCCAGAGGGAACAGGAGACTGCGCTGGTCGCTGAGCGGAATCGGCTTGCAAGAGATCTTCATGATTCTGTTAATCAGCTGTTATTTTCCTTAAGCCTTACAGCGAGGGCTGGAGTGGAAATGACAGAGCAAGATGAAGTGAAACAAACGTTTGTCTATATACAGGATTTAGCGCAGGAAGCGCTTGGCGAAATGAGAGCATTAATCTGGCAGCTGCGACCGCTTGGATTGGAGAATGGAGTAGTAAGTGCCCTGAAAAGTTATGCGGAAATGCTTGGACTGTCCATTAAAGCAAATATCACAGGAGCTGCTAGCATTCCAGGAACGGTCGAGGAAGCATTGTGGCGCATCGGCCAAGAGGCTCTGGCCAATTGTAAAAAGCACTCCCAGATAACAGAAACCAGTCTCACCTTTCATACTGCCAAAGATGAGGTTGTCATGTCCATCAAGGATCGCGGCTGCGGCTTCCACTTCGGAGAAAATCTCGAAATCCCCTCATTGGGATTAAAAAGTATGAAAACACGGACAGAAGCATTGAATGGCCAATTTCATTTAAAAAGTAAACCAGGAAGCGGTACAGAAATAGAAATTCATATTCCGTATTAAGGAGGAGAACTCAGTGAGTATCCGCGTACTAATCGCCGATGACCATCACGTCGTCAGAAGAGGTCTAGTCTTTTTTCTTCGGACCCAAAAAGACCTTGAAATTATCGGGGAAGCCGCCAATGGCAAGGAAGCGGTTGAACAGGCAAAATTACTGAAGCCAGATATTATTTTAATGGATCTGTTGATGCCGGAAATGGACGGAATCCAAGCCACAAAGATTATTAAACAAGCACAGCCAGACATTAAAATCATGATGTTAACGAGCTTTTCCGACCAGGATCATGTCATTCCAGCGCTAGAAGCCGGTGCTTCAGGGTTCCAGTTAAAAGATATCCAGCCCGATGAACTGGTCACATCCATTAAAAAAATAATTGGCGGGGAAAACCAGCTCCACCCAAAGGCTACCTCTCTTTTACTAGCCAATTTGTCCAATAAAAACAAGCAAGAAAAGAATTTACTAGCGGAATTAACGAAAAGAGAGTTGGATGTTTTAAAAGAAATTGCCAACGGAAAAAGCAATAAGGAAATTGCCGCCTCGTTATTCATCACCGAAAAAACAGTAAAAACCCATGTATCAAACCTTTTGTCGAAACTCGAATTGGCTGACCGGACACAAGCCGCCTTGTATGCAGTAAGAAATCAATTAGTAGACTAAAACGGATTTGAGCTGAGCTTGCTTCCGTTTTCTTTTTTAAACAAATAAAAATCACAACCAATTGGTTGAGAGCTGAATTTTGTCGAAATCTACTCAGAATATGTAGATATTTCCCGGGAATTTGTTGAAGTTTGAAAAATAATGAATCCAAATAGTCGAAACAAAGGAATTTATACTTTAGATTTGGTCGCTTTGCATTATATCGCCCAGCGATACATAACAAAAAAGAGCAAAAAAAAGCCTTAAAAAGGCACCTTATTTTCGGAATATGGAGAGGAGTCCTCCCCATATTCCTTTAGGTATTTGTATCGCTCTGATATATAGAAAAAAGTTACCATTAATAATATCGCCACTGTTACCCATCCTATAAAGGAAAAACATATTTGGAGGTAATTTCATGGCACAATTAAGAGATATCATGACATCAAATGTTCTTACAGTTAACGATACACAGACCGTACAGGAAGCTGCAGCGTTAATGAGCGAACATAATATCGGAGCTATCCCGGTAATAAATAACAGCAGACAAATGGTTGGAATTGTAACGGATCGTGATATTACCCTTCGTACGACAGCACAAGGAGAAGATCCACAAACACCAGTATCTCAAGTCATGACTGCACAGCAAATCGTACAAGGTACACCTGATATGGATGTCCATCAAGCTGCAGATTTGATGGCACAGCAGCAAATTCGCCGATTGCCGGTAATCGAAAATGGACAAATAGTAGGAATGGTTGCTTTAGGTGATCTAGCAGTACAAAATCAATATGCAAACGAAGCAGAACAGGCATTACAAAGTATCTCAACTCCTTCCGCACCTCAACAATAGTAAGGGGTTACCTTTATTGTCATAAAATAATTATTAGCACAGATCAGCCTTGGTCTGTGCTAATAATTTTTATAAAGCAAAAGAGAGCTCCTTTTACTTATTTATATATTTATTAAACCGTCTACATGTTCTTTGGCCTTTTTCAGAAACTCCAGGGACTGATTTTTAACCTAAGACTCTCAACCCGATGAAGCATGCGATTTCATCCGAATATCGTAAGAAGAAAAAAGTCTGCCGTATAAATAAGCAAAACTGAGTTGTAGACATGAAGCTATGTAAAAAGGCAGGGACAGGGAACCCAATCCAAAAAGATAGCCTGTAATATACGGTCCAATGGAGGTGGGAAGCCTCATTGAAAAAAGATTGATGCTTGACGCAAAGCCGCTCCGGTGGTTACGTGTTAAACTCACACTCAGCGCCTGCTGTGCCCCCTGCGTACCTCGATTTAAAGCCGTTCGAAGCATATAAATAACAGAAACGAGTGCGTATGATGATAGTATGGGCATCAAAATCAAAAGCAGACTTCCGATAAAACGGATGAAAACAATGGACCGGATTGTCCCATGTTTATGAGATAATCTTGCTTGTAACATGGAGGTAACTCCGGTCGAGAAGAAAGTAACAGCCAATGTGCTGCCAATTTGAGCGTGGCTTGCCCCAAATTTAGCCGAAAACCAATAGGACATCATCGGCCCGGTCAGCCCGATGGCAATCCCATTAAGTATGTTAATGGCTGCAAGCTTTAATACCGCTGCATTTTCTTCATGCAAGATTTTCTTTTCTTCATTCCTCCGTCCCTCTTTTTTGTTTCCTTGGCGGTTTTCGGCTTCTCCTCCTTGAATGGTTAAAATGATGGAGGCTGTGATCAACGATGCAACGAGAATATAGCAGAATAAAAGGCGATAAGGAGATACTCCAGTTTTCAAAAAGGATGCGGCCCCCGCTAGCACTGCTCCCGCCCCCATTCCGAAAAAACTGAGAGCATTATTCAAACTGTATACTCTGCCGCGTTCTGCTGTTGGGACAAAGGATGCCAGCCAGGCCTGCTCTGCAGGGGCGCATGGACTGGGTGAACCCGCGTCCGCTTTTCCAAATCCGGAAAGTGTAATCGCAATAGACAATAAAATTGGGTTAGTAGTTAATACCCCGACCAGTGCACATCCGGCGGTAACTAGTTCAGAAATAAGCACAAACGGTTTTCTGCCAAGCCTGTCACTATAAACACCTATAAAGGGTGCAACGACAACACCGAGTAATCCTCCTGCAGCAAGCACACTGCCAATCGCTGCCGTGCTCCACCCCAGCGCATCGAGATACAAAGCCAATTCCACTACCATCATGCCTTGTCCAATACTGCGAATAAAATTTACCAGCATGAGCCGCTTGACCACCGGATGAATTTGACCAATTCCTGTAAACTTCATTTTGATCACTACCTTTTGATTTTTATAGGTAATATTTAGGTTACCCAGTTTCTACTTAAAAGGGTGCCAATTCTCAATTTCCTTTATTCATAGGCATAAACAAACAAAGTAACCGTGGTATAACATGTTTACATGGGATTTATGGTAAATTGAGGGATAAGCTTAAGGACTGGAAAGGGAAGGATTCGATA
This sequence comes from Neobacillus sp. C211, assembly GCF_051842875.1. Classification (NCBI taxonomy): domain Bacteria; kingdom Bacillati; phylum Bacillota; class Bacilli; order Caryophanales; family Bacillaceae; genus Neobacillus; species Neobacillus sp. C211. The sequence continues at coordinate 60,661 of NZ_JBPXRO010000027.1, read as the reverse complement.
TGGCAGGTAAATAGCAGGGACTTATTCAAAATTTAAAACGGAATATTTATATTCTGTATTTGGCTTACCGTCACCCGGAAACCCTGAGCATACAAATTGAACACAGGCAAAAAAAAATGGTGCTAAAGGGTATGTACGTGTCCCCTGCAGCACCACTTTGGCAACGCCTATTTTTTTAATAACCGTTTTATTGCAGATCGGTCCTGAGAATATCTCCGATAGATTAGGGGTGATGATGATCCAACCGGTTTACTGTTGGCATCCTGTACAGCTTTTTCAATTAAATGATGTTCTGGTGCCCATTGGCAGACTGGGTCCGTCGCATTAGCATCTCCCGTTAAGGCAAAAGCCTGACAGCGGCACCCTCCTCCATCCTGGTGTTTCAAATCACAGGTAAGACAAGCTTTGGGCATCCATTCTTCCCCTCGGAAACGGTTAAAAGATTCTGATTCATACCAAATATATCCTAGCGATGACTTACGGACATTTTCAAAAGATAACCCTTTGATTATCCCGGCGGTTGGACACGGAAGGGCAATTCCATTCGGCGCTACCGTTAGACCAATAGCTCCCCATCCCCCCATGCAAGGCTTGGGTGCAGATGCATAATAATCAGGAATAACCCAAATAATTTCCATTTTCCGCTTCAGTCGTGCTTTAGCGGCTTCATAGACTGCACTTGCACGCTCAATCTGGTCCCTGCTTGGCAGCAGTATCTCCCGATTCAGCAGCGCCCAGTTATAATACTGGGTGTTCGCCAGCTCCAACCGCTCGGCTCCCATTTCTTCCGCAAGCTGAATGATCTCATCCACCTGATCAAGATTCATTCGGTGTAACACCACATTTAATGACAAATGCATTTCTGCCTGTTTTACAGCAGTGGCCGCTTCCCGTTTTTTCTCAAAGGCTTTGTATCCGCCGATAAGATCGGAAAGCTTCGCTTCTGCCGCTTGAAAGCTCACCTGCACATTTGCTAAACCGGCTTCCTTAAGCCGAATCGCTTTTTCCGTTGTTAAGCCAATTCCGCTTGTAATGAGATTGCCATACATATCTAAAGCAGCAGCGTGGCTGATAAGGGGTTCCAGGTCATCCCGCAAAAGCGGTTCGCCGCCAGAAAAATGAACTTCTACTACTCCCAATTCGGCGGCCTCGGACAAGACCCGGCTCCATTCCTCCGTTGAAAGTTCCATGGCTTCCTTAGCCATTTCAATAGGGTTTGAACAATACGGACAATTCAAAGGACAGCGATGGGTTAACTCAGCAAGCAGCGAATAAGGGTGTTGAACCCCACTATGGCTCTTCGTTTTCATGCTGAATCACCACCCATCCCTGATCCGCTACTTCCTGTAAAAATTCGGAAATATCAGCCTCCATTGTTTTCAAATCGGGCAAGGCACCCGAACTCCTTGTTTCTGAGTCTGCCATTAGAGAAGTCCTGATATATTCAGTGATGGTGTTTACAGTCCGGCTCCCGTCACATAAACGAAGGATCGATGCTGCAGTTTCGTTTAGGACTACAACCTTTTCCGGTAGCAAAAGGAGATGTTTTTCTCTCACCTTATCAAATTTTAATCGCGCCTTTGCAGCGAGTTTTGGAAGACTGTCAGCTACAAAAATAGACTCCACCACCAATCATTTATTCTTCCTATTTCACGGTTTAGGGGGATAGGCCTTTTCAATGGCATCAAGCTGTGCCCATAATACATCACATTTGAACCGCAAGGCGTTGACAGCTCGCTGCTGTGCTTCCGTTGTTCGACATTGGGTTAAAACAAGTCTAAGGGCCACATCCGAATCACAAGGTGCCTGAGTCAAACGGCTTTGAAAATAATCAAGCCCTGAACGGTCAATCCAAGGATACAGCTGCTCAAAAACTTTTATCCTTTTTGAGATAAGGTCAGGCGAAAACAATTCCGTCAGCGAGGAGGCAACAGCTTCAATCCACGGTTTTGTCCGGGCGAAGTTCACATAGGCATCCACGGCAAATCGAACGCCTGGGACAACATACTCCTCCCGTATGACTTCTTCCCGAGACAATCCCACCGCTTCTCCCAGCCGCAGCCATGCTTCAATACCGCCATCTTCTCCACGCCTTCCGTCATGATCAAGAATACGGCCAATCCACTCTCGCCTCAGTTCCCTTGACGGCAGATTGGACAGGATGGCTGCATCTTTAATTGGGACTGATTTCTGGTAGTAGTATCGGTTGGCCACCCAGCCGCGGATCTGTTCTTTGCTTAAGTTTCCTTGGTGCATCACTTTATGAAATGGATGTTTGTCATGATAGGAAGAACGCCCTACATTCCTTAACCGCCCCGTGAATTCATCCGCCGACCAAAGCTCTTCCCTTTTTTTATCACGGCTAACGAACCTTTTTTGCTCCAGCATTATCACACCTCCATTTCCATACCATCATAGGCCACTTCAATACCAAGCCGCTCCAATGTATACCTCTCCACGGAGTCCTTTTTCAAAATAGGGTTGCTGTTGTTAATGTGGATTAGAATTTTTCTTTCTGCCGGGAAGGAGGCTAATAACTCCATGGTGCCTGATGGTCCGCTAATCGGTAAGTGGCCCATGCTTCTTGCGTCACGAGCGGCTGCCCCCATCCCGGTTAATTCATCTTCCGACCAAAAAGTTCCATCTACCATCAGAATATCGGCTTTCTTTAAACAAGCTTCTATAGCCGGAGTAATCTTTTCTAATGTAGGAAAGAAAGCAAGACACCTGCCCGAATCCTCATTATGAAGAACCAGTCCAACCTCCCAAATATCTTCTTGACAGTCCAGCTCCTGGGTCGACCTAACGTAGAGCGGCGGTTTTTTCGAAACGGGAACCGGCTCAACGATGATGGTTCCTTCTGCTCCTTCATGTAATGGTCCCACCCTTTGCCGAAGGCCTGGATCAAGAGACTGCCATTCCCATGAACAATAGTTTTTTAGCATTGGAAACACCGGAAAAGCGGATTGCAAGCAGCTTCGTACCATCTTGGTTCCATAAATCGTCATACTGGAGCCCTCCCGCAGTGATAATAGCCCGATCGTATGGTCGAGCTCCGCATCGGTTAAAAAAACACCGGCAAGAGGGGTCTCTCTTATGCCTGGACCTGCATTTAGTGAAGCAAACAATTCAATTTGCCGGAGAATATCCGGTCCTGCATTGATAAGGTACCAGTCCTTTTCATTGGCAGTTACCGCAAGCGAAGATTGTAATAATGGCCGGAGTGAAGCGTCTCCTAAGCGGACTGCCCGACAGTTGGGACAGGCACAGTTCCACTGCGGAAAGCCTCCTCCGGCCGCCGCTCCTAATACTCTAATTCGAATTTGGTTTCAGTCCTTTCCCTTCGATGCGGGCATTGCTTTTTTCAATATTCCGCGGTTTTCCAAATAACCTGCCAACCTGCCAACCTATCGTCATATTCACCACAGCCATCAGGATAAATAGTAAATAGTCCCCTATTGGATCAGGAAGCAGGAGATCGACAAGCAGCCAGCCACCTGCTGTAGCACCCCCGATCATCACACCCATCACTGATTTTAAGTAACGATTCATTTGGCACACCCTCCGTGTTTTGGTTAAAATCATGAACAAGAGCCAAGCAGTCTGCGCTACTTGCCGATGTAGGAATACATCGTCACCTCGCTAGAAGTGTTGATTATTTCGTACTCAGGCTTTATCCACATGTGATCCTCCCCTTTCATACACTTTCAATAATGATTATTTTTTAAAGGAGTGTCTGATTTTACCTTTCAAAACTATCTTATGTCGGCGGAAACACCAAAATAACTTGAATTTCAACTTGAAGTTGTCCAAAGTAAGCCCGTGTTTTGCAAAATGCTGCAAAAAAGGACAAGCTTGGATGCAAACACTCCTTGACCCAAAAAAACAACCTGAGTCCGTAAACTCAGGTTGTCTTGGTTCTATTAAATTACTTCTTCTGGGACAGCCATTTTGCCAATACTTCGGCCTCATCCTTATCAACAAGACCTCCAGGCATACGTCCGCCTCCGTTAATGATTTGATTCAATATCTCCTCTTCAGACATGGATACACCAACATGTCTTAGGTCAGGGCCTGCCCCTCCTTCTAGATTTCCACCATGACAGGACATACAGCTCTTTTTGTAAATTACTTCAGCATTCATATCAGCCGGCTGTTTCTTATCTTTTTCTTTATTCCCGTGGCTGCCATGATTGGCGTTATCAGTTTTCCCTGAGCCTTCTGGATCGGCGCCCCCCGGATCTTTTGCAGGAGTTACTGATTTATTCCCCCCCAGTCCGTAGGTTACAACCTTTGTTCCAGTAACAAAAGTAACGTATTGTTTACCACCATCCATATAAATCGTCGGTGCCATCATAATCTGAGCCCCGCCGCTTTTCATGTTCCATAAAACTTTTCCAGTTTTAATATCAAGAGCATTTACCGTTCCATCCAATTCGCCGTAAAAAGCAAGTCCTGTAGTCGTACCTGTAAAACCTCCGCGCATTGGTTGTTTAGTCTTATTCTGATAGGCACGCTTGCCAGTATTCACATCAATGGCGGTGATAGTACCGGATATGTCTTCACCTTTTGGCCCTAACGTTATCGCAGTTCCTGGGAATAAACCTTTTTTTTGCTCAAGTTCATTTTCATCTTTTGCTGCAACCTCTAAAGATGGCTTATTAATACCAGGAATCAATACATAATTGGTTTTAGGATCATAGGTTTCCGGAGCATAGTTTTGTCCGCCTTCCGCTCCCGGCCATTGCATCGCCGGTTTATTTGGATCCGTCGGCTGTGACGTGTGCTGGATTTTGACGAATGGAACGCCATTATAAATGGTGTCCCCTGATTTGGCATCCCACGCAAACCATTTCCCGTTCTTTCCGCCGTGTACGACGATTTTCTGCTTTTTGTTGTTGACCGTAGCATTGAGAATCATCGGAGTCGAGGCCGCATCATAATCCCATTCGTCCTCCTCATCCATTTCCGAATTTGCCCAAATCAATTTGCCTGTTTTACTTTCAAGAGCAACGACCGAGTCTGTATAAGGGTTTTTACCTAGGCGGATTTTCTTAAAAAAGTCAGGAGCGGGATTACCCGTGCCAAAATACATCACGTCAGTGTCCGGGTCAAAAGCAATCTCTCCCCAGACCGCTCCGCCCCCTGTATATTTGCCCTTCACCCAACCTTCCCCCTTCTCAGGGACTGTCCAAAAGGGTCCATCCCAGGCTGGCGTCAAGTCACTTGCTTTATAGGCCATCACAAAGCCGCGAATGCCATTATCACCGCCGCTGCTTCCCACATAGACGTTTCCTTTATAGAACATCGGAGCCATTGTTTCATAATATCGGTTTTCAAGCTTGGCTCCTGGTATTGTATCCCAAAGGTTGATCATTTTAATCAATTTTCCGTCTTTCGCGTTAAGTTTGGCTAAGCGATTATCCGCAATAAGGACAAACACATTGCCTTCCGCAACAGCCACACCCCGGCTGGCAACAACCTCTAAAAGGCTTAGATCCGCATGGTCTAGATGGTAAAGTACATCTTTTGGCGGCGTCCATTGCCAAATTTTCTTCCCATTTGAGGCATCAATGGCAAACACTCGGTTCATTGATGTCGTGACATACATGACACCATCTTTCACTACCGGGAAATCCTCCGAGGCATTCGGAATCTTCTTATCCCAATTTGCCAAATCTGCCTGCCAGACAATACCTAAATCCTTCACATTGTCTTTTGTAATCTTGTTATAAGGGACATGCCGAGTTTGTTGTAAGTCATACCCCCAAAGTGGAAAACCTTTATCTTTTTCAGAACTGGTGGTTTGTTTATTGGCAGTATTATCCTTTTTTGCAGGTTTCTGCTGACAGCCAACAATTAATACTACCGCCAATAAAGCTACGATTATCGCTTTTAAATAACGATTCAAAAAAAGACCCTCCTTATGCTTATAAGTCCAGAGTGATTGCCTCTATTTTTGGTTGCCTCTGAATTTTCCCATTCGGGGAGAACCCTACTTTATTGGTCCTCACTCTTTTTTCTATATTGAGTAAAAGATTCCTTAATTATGCAAAAAAATATTAATCACAAAATGATTTTTAACAATGGTGGGAGAGGAATATTTACCAAATATGGAGACATTCTATATTTGAATGAATTTAAAGAATCTCAGGATGGTGATTGAATGAAGGTTTTCTCAAAAATGACGAATCGGTTGGGTGGGTTTGTCTTATTACTTTGCTTTCTCGTTGGGGGAGCATGGACTTCTTCCCAAAGCGCGTTGGCTGCACCGGAAAAAACGGTCGGTACCGCGGAAAATGGCGGGATCAAACTTACGATTACTAACTATGCGATCACAAACTACGGTCAAGAGATGATTCTGTATTATACCGTAGAATCTACAACAGATAATTTGATGGTTGAAGACGGGAAAGGGCTGTTAGAAAACCCGGAAATTTCCATTGCGAATAATAGTCTTCAAGGGATTGATGCCGAACATAAAAAAATAAGCAGCCAGAAATATCAAGGTGCGGTCAAGGTGAACATGCCGCAATATATACCTGCCACTTCAAATGCGGCACTTAGTACAGATGCAATTCTAAATCAAAAGGGACAGTGGACAATTAACTTCCAAATTAAAAAATAGCCAAAAAAAGATACTTTTAGATCCCTAGGCCAAGCCTGGGGTTTTTATTTGTAAAAAAAGACCCCCAACCAAATGGTTGGGAGTCTTTGTATGTTCGCAAAAGATTAACGCTTTGAGAACTGAGGCGCACGACGAGCACCTTTAAGACCGTATTTTTTACGTTCTTTCATACGTGCATCACGAGTTAATAATCCAGCGCGCTTTAATGTTGGACGGAATTCAGGGTCAGCTTGAAGTAATGCGCGAGCAATACCGTGGCGGATTGCGCCAGCTTGACCAGTGTATCCACCGCCGCTTACGTTTACAAGAACATCATAGCTTCCAACTGTTTCAGTAGCTACTAATGGTTGTCTTACAACAACACGTAATGCTTCAAATGGGATATAATCTTCAATTCCACGACTATTTACAATAATTTTACCTGTGCCTGGTACTAAACGTACACGTGCAACAGAACTTTTACGGCGACCTGTACCGATATATTGAACTTGTGCCAAGTTAATTCCCTCCCTCTTTATTAACCGCGAAGTTCGTAAACTTCAGGTTGTTGTGCTTGGTGCGGATGTTCGCTGCCAGCATATACATGTAATTTTTTAAACATTTGACGGCCAAGAGAATTCTTTGGAAGCATACCTTTAACAGCAAGCTCGATCATTTTCTCAGCATAGTTAGTACGCATTTCTAGAGCAGTTCTTGTTTTTAAACCACCTGGATGCATTGTGTGACGGTAGTAAATCTTGTCAGTTAATTTCTTTCCAGTAAGTTCTACTTTTGAAGCATTAAGAATAATTACATTATCACCAGTGTCAACATGTGGTGTAAAAGTTGGTTTGTTTTTACCACGTAAAATTGATGCTACTTCAGAAGCAAGACGTCCAAGAGTTTTGCCCTCAGCATCAATTACGTACCATTTACGCTCGATAGTGTTGGCATTTGCCATAAACGTTGTACGCATGAGTTTCCCTCCTAATTTAAATCCATAAAAGATTATTGTTTTCGCACTTTTAAAGTAATTAGAGTCCGATTCTGTTCCGGGAATGAACATCTAATACCCTTGTGCGGTTAAGTTTGTATTCATATATTTTCAATCACGATGAAGACTTTCCGGGGCTTTATCGTGGGATTAAAAACACGCACATCTAATATAATAAAACCTGCGGGTCAATATGTCAAGAAAATGTTACACCAGGTGAAGTTGTTTAGCTCATTTTATTCATAAAAGACTTCCCAAAGATATAAACCATGACCTGGAGCTGTCTTTCCCGATAGCCTCCGGTCTTTATGGGCTAATATAATCGGAATATCTTCAGGACTGCGTTCACCTGATCCCACCTCTAATAAAGTTCCAACTAAAATACGAACCATATTATACAAAAAGCCATTTCCAACAAAACGGATCGTCAGTAACTCATCCTTACGTGTAAAGTCAATCGATTCAATCGTTCGAACTTTATCAACTACTTCCGTCTTTGCCGCACAAAAACTAGTAAAGTCATGTGTACCAAGGAAAAGTTTACTTGCCTCCTCCATCGCCTGGAAATTTAAACGGTATGGATATTGATAAGCAAATTTCCGCTGAAAAGGATCTCTTTTTTGAGATAAATGAAGAACATAGCGATATTCCTTCCCTTTCGCGTCGAAGCGAGCATGAAAGGACTCGGTGACAGTAACAACCCTTAGAACGGAAATATCTTCAGGCAGCATGGAATTCAATGCTTTCTCCCACTTGTCAGCTGGAATCAGTAGTGGTGAATCAAAATGAATAACTTGTCCTTTTGCGTGAACACCGGCATCCGTTCGACCTGAGCCGACGACTTTCACCGTATCACCCTTATGCATTTTTGATAAAACAGCTTCTAATACAGACTGTACGGTTCGCTTATTTGGTTGGACCTGATAGCCGGAAAAGCCCGACCCGTCATAGGAAATAATACATTTATACCTTGCCATGGTTTCGCTCCATTATGAACGTAATAAAAATAGTAGGATCGATAGAAGGACTAATATCCCAATCTGTAAGGAATCAGTTATTTTCCAGGATAATTCCCGGTATTTTGTTCTTCCTTCCCCGCCTTGATATCCTCTAGCCTCCATAGCGATCGCTAATTCCTCCGCTCGTTTAAAGGAACTGACAAACAATGGGATAAGCAGTGGAATGACGGCTTTAATGCGTTCCTTAAAAGGGCCGCTAGCAAACTCAACGCCACGGGCTATTTGCGCCTTCATTATTTTATCCGTTTCCTGCATAAGTGTAGGAATGAACCTTAAGGAAATAGACATCATTAATGCCATTTCGTGGACAGGGAAGCGGACCTTATTTAAAGGATGTAACAGCGTTTCAAGGCCATCGGTAATCTCAATTGGGGTGGTGGTTAACGTCAACAACGACGTCATTAAAATTAAGAAAAAGAATCGCAAGGAAATAAAAATCCCCTGTCTCACCCCTTCCTCGTAAATTTTTACTGGACCTAGTTCAAATAAAAGGGTACCTTCTTTCGTAAAAAAAAGTTGCAGCACCAAGGTAAAAAGAACGAGCCAGATGACTGGTTTAAGACCGCCATATAAAAAGCGTACCGGGACCCGCGACAATCCAAGCATTAAAAAAGTATAAATTCCAATAAGTGCATAGGTTACGACATTGTTTGCTAAAAAAATAACACAAACAAATAGAAAGATGATCATTAATTTTGAACGAGGGTCCATTTTATGAATAATAGAATCTGCCGGGACATAGCGCCCAAAAATCATTTTTTCCATCATGAGTGAACACCTCTACTTAATACCTTAGTAACAGCAGCTGACAACTCATCAATGGTTAGAAAAATTTTCTCAAATTTCATGCCAAGTTTCTCCTCAAGCTTCAGTTGAAACCGAACGACCTCAGGAACATCAAGTCCCATTTCAACGAGCTCAGTCGGTGCGGAGAAAATCTCTTCTGGTGTCCCTTTATTGGCAACCTTCCCTTGCTGCATGATCACAATTTGGTCTGCATATCTAGCAGCATCTTCCATACTATGTGTAACAAGAATGGTAGAGAGCTTTCTTTCCTTATGAAGAGAAAAGAACATATCCATAACTTCTTTTCGGCCTCTTGGGTCTAAACCCGCAGTAGGCTCGTCCAGGACAATAACATCGGGCTCCATTGCAAGTACTCCTGCAATTGCGACGCGGCGCATTTGTCCACCAGAGAGGTCAAACGGTGATTTATTTAGTATATCTTCCTCTAGACCCACTTGTTTTAAAGCAACCCGTGCCCTTTCCTTTGCTGCTGTTTCAGAAACCCCAAAATTCAACGGCCCAAAAATAATATCTTTTTCCACCGTCTCTTCAAATAACTGGTGTTCAGGAAATTGAAAGACGATGCCAACTTTTTGCCGGACTTTTTTTAAGTTCTTATTTTTTTGCAAAGCTTTAATTTCATGTTCGCCAATTGCTACAGTTCCTTTTGTTGGTTGAAGGAGAGCGTTTAAATGCTGCAGGACTGTTGATTTCCCTGACCCGGTATGACCAATAATCGCCATATACACACCTGAAGGAATATCAATAGACACATCCTCAATGGCCAGTCGTTCAAAAGGAGTATTGACTTGATAACGATAATCTACATGTTTGAGCGAGATGTCCATAACTCTTTCACCAACTCTTCTTCCGATAAATAGTGCCTAGATAGATCGATTCCATCATTCCTTAAAGCTTTCGTCATTTTCACTGAAAAAGGAATATCTAACCCTAACTGAACCAATTGTTCATCCATAGAGAAAATCTCTTCAGGTGTACCCTCCCGGAAGACCTCCCCTTTGTTCATGACGATGATTCGATCCGCCTTAGCTGCCTCTTCTAAATCATGTGTAATCGAGATAACGGTCAATGATTTCTCTTCTTTTAATAATCGGACGGTCTCTAATACCTCTTCGCGTCCTCTTGGATCAAGCATGGAAGTTGCTTCATCAAGTATGATGATCGATGGCCGTAAAGCTAGTACACCAGCTATTGCCACACGTTGCTTTTGTCCGCCTGATAGATGGTGGGGCTCTTGATATAGAAACTTATCCATCTTAACTCTCTTTAACGAGTCCTCGACCCTTGTGACCATTTCGTCTCTAGGAATGCCGTTATTTTCTAGACCAAAAGCCACATCATCCTGTACTGTCGTTCCAACAAACTGATTGTCAGGGTTTTGAAAGACCATCCCTAATTTTTTACGGATATCCCAAATTGACTCTTCATCCAGCTTTATTCCGCAAACTGTAATCTCACCTGTTTGTGGAAATTGCAGCCCATTTAGGAGTTTTGCCATCGTGGATTTTCCTGACCCATTATGACCGACAATCGCGAGCCATTCTCCTTCATATATATCAAAAGAGACATTGTTCAAAGCATAACGTTCTTGTGCGTCATATTGAAAAGATACTCCATTAAGAGATACAATCGAGTTTTTCACAGATAATTCCTCCTCTCAGCTAAACAATTCTCTGCTCATTATTTCTTTTACATATAAAAAAAAGCCTGCACCTCGTCCCTATGCAGTTTCGCTTTAAACTGCGATGTAAGGAATTTCTATAAAAGAAATGAGAGGAGGTGCATGAGCTAGACGAGACGTATTTATTAATTTCAATCTGCGCACCAATAGCTGCGAGATGATAAAAGATACAAGAAATCAAGTCACGTAGAAAAGCTAGATGAAATCAAGTAAAACTTTTAGATTTTCTCCAATGAATTGGAGTTACGCTCATCATAACACTCTTTTTTGGCTTGGGTCATCTTGATATAAGATTCATTTACAGAAAAAGGGCAAAGAACAAGTTTGTTTGTAAACTGTCCAGCGCCCTTGTTGTCTGTTAAAGCTATATTAAACTAACTCGATAATAACCATTGGTGCACCGTCACCGCGGCGTGGTCCAAGTTTCATAATACGAGTGTATCCACCTTGACGCTCTTGATAACGTGGAGCGATATCAGCGAAAAGTTTTTGTATTGCACTTGTGTTATTTTCAGCATCAGCAACTTCGTTACGAACATATGAAGCAGCTTGACGACGAGCGTGTAAATCACCACGTTTACCTAAAGTGATCATTTTTTCAACAGTCACACGAATTTCTTTCGCACGAGTTTCTGTTGTTTCAATGCGCTCATTGATAATTAAATCTGTAGTTAAATCACGTAGCATAGCTTTACGCTGTGCACTTGTGCGTCCTAACTTTCTGTATGCCATGAAGGGTTCCCTCCTTTGTTGAAGTCATTAAACGGATTAACGCATGTGTATAACGGTAAACAAATCAGTCGTCTTTACGCAAGCCTAATCCAAGCTCTTCTAGTTTTGCCTTCACTTCTTCAAGTGATTTACGGCCTAAGTTACGAACTTTCATCATATCTTCTTCAGTCTTATTAGCTAATTCCTGAACAGTGTTGATTCCAGCACGCTTTAAGCAATTGTAAGAACGAACAGAAAGATCTAGTTCTTCAATAGTCATTTCAAGAACTTTTTCTTTTTGGTCTTCTTCTTTTTCAATCATGATTTCAGCATTTTGAGCTTCATCAGTTAAACCAACGAAAATATTCAAATGCTCGGTCAAAATTTTGGATCCAAGAGCGATCGCTTCTTTTGGCCCAGTGCTTCCATCTGTCCAAACATCAAGTGTGAGCTTGTCGAAATTAGACATTTGACCAACACGTGTGTTTTCTACTTGAAATTGTACACGAGAAACTGGTGTGAAAATGGAATCAATTGGAATAACACCTATCGGTTGATCTTCTCTTTTGTTTTGAACAGCCGGTGTATATCCACGTCCACGTCTAGCAGTCAAACGCATGCGAAGATGACCATTTGCAGCTAATGTTGCAATATGAAGTTCTGGATTTAAAACCTCAACATCACTATCATGAGTAATATTGCCAGCTAAAACTGGACCCTCACCTTGTACATCAAACTCAAGCGTCTTCTCTTCATCAGAGTAGATTTTTAAAGCTAATTTTTTAATGTTTAAAATGATGGATGTTACATCCTCTACGACGCCTTCAATTGTTGAGAACTCATGAAGTACCCCATCGATTTGAATCGATGTAACCGCGGCACCTGGGAGTGAAGATAATAGGATACGACGTAAGGAGTTACCCAAAGTGGTACCATATCCACGCTCAAGTGGCTCTACGATGAATTTGCCATACTTAGCATCATCGTTGATCTCAATCGTTTCGATTTTTGGTTTTTCTATTTCGATCATCAAATAACCCTCCTTCAAAACGTCGAAACTCTAAATCAGCATATTTGCTAATTAAAAGTCCCCATGTATAAGTTCCCGTTTTGTGCACAACAACTGGAATAAATCTTCTGTAAGAGTGCAAAAAATTAGTATCATATCCCATTATAGACGCATGATACAAAATCTATACAGAAAAATTAAACACGACGACGTTTTGGTGGACGGCATCCATTATGAGGAACAGGTGTAACGTCTTTAATTGCAGTTACTTCTAGACCAGCAGCTTGAAGAGCACGGATTGCAGCTTCACGTCCTGCACCAGGTCCTTTAACAGTAACTTCTAAAGTTTTCATACCATGTTCAATGGAAGTCTTAGCTGCTGTTTCAGCCGCCATTTGTGCAGCAAATGGTGTGGATTTACGAGAACCTCTAAATCCAAGCGCACCTGCACTTGACCATGAAATTGCATTACCATGTACATCAGTAATTGTTACAATCGTATTGTTAAATGTTGAACGGATATGAGCGATACCAGCTTCAATATTCTTTTTAACACGACGTTTACGTGTATTCGTTTTACGCGCCATTTAAATTAACCTCCTTTACCGATTACTTCTTCTTGTTCGCTACAGTCTTACGAGGACCTTTGCGTGTACGAGCGTTGTTTTTCGTATTTTGTCCACGAACTGGTAAACCACGACGATGACGTAATCCGCGGTAGCAGCCGATTTCCATTAAACGCTTAATGTTAAGAGAAATTTCACGGCGAAGGTCACCTTCAACTTTTAATTTGTCGATGATGTCACGGATTTTGTTTAATTCGTCTTCTGTTAAATCACGTACACGTGTATCTTCAGAAACACCAGCTTCTGCTAGTACTTTTTGTGCAGTATTTTTACCAATTCCATAAATGTAAGTTAAAGAGATAACTACACGTTTTTCACGTGGAATATCTACACCAGCAATACGTGCCATAGAAAATGCGCACCTCCTTCAAAATTAACCTTGTTTTTGTTTATGTTTAGGGTTTTCACAGATAACCATAACTTTTCCGCGTCTACGGATAACTTTACACTTTTCGCAGATCGGTTTAACAGATGGTCTTACTTTCATTATTATCCTAACCTCCTTAGTAGTACGGAGTGCAAGCATTATTTAAAGCGGTAAGTAATTCTTCCGCGTGTTAAGTCATATGGAGAAAGCTCAACAGTCACTTTGTCACCCGGAAGGATCCGAATGAAATGCATTCGTATTTTACCAGAAACATGCGCTAGCACGGTATGACCGTTTTCTAATTCTACCTTAAACATTGCATTTGGCAATGTTTCAATGACTTTACCTTCAATTTCAATTACATCATCTTTGGCCATCGATCTCGTTTCCCTTCTCTTTTCAGGATTGCGTTTATTCAAACTAGGTAGAGCAAGCAAAGCTATTCGCTCGTATGTCGTCATGCAACCTTTCAATTCTAACATATTGAGCAGCATTCTGTCCTCAGTAAATATTACAAATTACCTAAAAACGGACCAGAATCGACAACAACTATTGAAATCTGCACAAATTTATAATTTGGTTAAGATTTCAAATCCTGCATCAGTGATCGCAACCGTATGCTCGAAATGCGCACAACGCCTGCCGTCAACAGTTACAACTGTCCAATTGTCAGTCAATGTTCTCACATATCGGCTTCCGGCATTTACCATCGGTTCAATAGCAAGTACCATTCCAGGCATAAGACGCGGACCATTGTTTGGCGGACCAAAATGTGGAATAGAAGGTTCCTCATGTAAGTCTTGCCCTACTCCGTGTCCTACATACTCGCGTACAATAGAAAAGCCATTTGCTTCCACATACGTTTGAATCGCATGGGAGATGTTCGAGAGTCGCTCGCCCGGTTTTGCTTCGTTTATGCCTAGATAAAGAGATTCCTCTGTTACCTTAAGCAAATGCTGGGAATTATCATCAATCTCTCCTACAGCATAGGTCCAAGCTGAATCACCATGATAACCTTCATACTTAGCACCGATATCAATGCTAATAATGTCTCCTTCATTGAGAACACGATTACCAGGAATTCCATGAACAAGTTCTTCGTTCACACTTGTACAAATGCTGCCGCGAAAACCATTATACCCTTTAAACGAAGGAAATGCATCTTGTGAGAGAATAAATTCTTCAGCAATCATGTCTAATTCCTTTGTGGTAATTCCAGGAGCTACATGTTTTTGTAACTCTTGATGGGTAAGGGCCACAATCCGCCCGGCCGCGCGCATGATTTCAATTTCCCTAGGGGTTTTGCAAAAGATCATTATAAGCCCCCAAGTAATTGCTCGATATCAGAGAATACCTTGTTAATATCCTGCTGACCATCAATCGTGCGAAGATAACCTTTTGTTTTATAAAAAGTTAATAATGGTTCTTGTTGTTTGATATTCACGTCTAAACGATTTTGAACAGTTTCTTCATTATCATCCGCTCTTTGGTATAACTCGCCTCCGCAACGATCGCATACGCCCTCTTGTTTTGGAGGATTAAAAACTAAATGATACGTAGAACCACATTCTTTACAAATACGACGCCCTGTCAAACGTTCCATTAATAAATCCTTATCGACATTAATATTAATTACATAGTTAATTTTTTTATTTAAATCAACTAAAAGATTTTCCAACGCCTCTGCTTGAGGTACAGTTCTAGGAAAGCCATCTAAAAGGAATCCCTTTTGACAATCTTCCTTGCTTAATCGTTCACGAACAATACCGATTGTTACTTCATCAGGAACAAGTTCGCCTTTATCCATGAATGATTTCGCTTGTAAACCTAGTTCTGTTCCTTCTTTCATCGCTGCACGGAACATATCTCCAGTAGAGATATGAGGGATGCCGTAATTTTCGACGATTCTTTCAGCTTGAGTACCTTTTCCGGCACCCGGAAGCCCCATTAATACTAAATTCACACGTGTTCCCCCCTCGTGCTATAAATTGGTTTTAGGGAGCAGTGGCCCCCAAAACCTTTACTTTATAAACCCTTTATAGTGACGTTTAACTAATTGTGCTTCAAGTTGTTTCATCGTATCTAATGCTACACCGACAACGATTAGCAAACTTGTTCCACCGATTTGAGCCGATTGCGGCAGATTGGCTAAATGAATAAATAACATAGGCAATACAGCAATCAAAGCTAGGAAGAGTGCACCAACAAAAGTTAAACGATATAAGACGCGTGTTAAGTATTCTTGCGTGCTCTTTCCTGGACGGATCCCTGGAATATAGCCGCTTTGCTTTTGCAAGTTTTCCGCTGCTTGTTCAGGGTTAACTTGGATAAATGCATAGAAATAAGTAAACGCGATAATTAACGCAGCATATAACGTCATCCCGATTGGATGAGAATAATCAAATACTTTTGTAATCCAAAGTGTTACATCATTAGTTGGAAAAAATGATGCAACCGTTCTTGGTGTTACAATGAATGAAACCGCAAAGATTACAGGAATTACACCCGCAGCATTAACTTTTAATGGCATGTGAGTGGATTGTCCTCCGACAGGATTACGTCCAGCAACCACACGTTTAGCATATTGAATAGGTATCTTACGATTTGCTTGTTGGATAAAAATAACTCCAACTACAATAGCCACAACAGCAAGTGCTATTAACACTACAGTAACAATACGTAAGAATAATGCCTCTCCTGCATTCTCAAATTGCTGTACATAAATTTGATTAATAGTTGATGGCATTCCAGCAACAATACCGGCAAAGATGATAATGGAAATTCCATTACCAACACCTTTTTCAGTAATCTGCTCCCCTAACCACATTAAAAATGCTGTACCTGCAGTTAAGACAACTGCAATAAGCAGATACGTAGCAATTCCAGGATTTTCAATCAGTTGACCGCTGGCTAAATTATTAAAACCGTAGGACATACCTAATGCTTGGATAAAACCAAGCACAATTGTGAAATATCGAGTGATTTGAGCAATCTTACGACGGCCTGATTCACCCTGCTTAGACCATTCCGTAAACTTAGGTACAACGTCCATTTGCAGGAGCTGTATTATGATCGAAGCAGTGATATATGGCATGATACCCATTGCAAAGATGGAGAATTGTTTTAATGCTCCACCGCCAAAAGTATTTAAAATTCCGAAAACACTAAGCTTATCTTGATTTGCAAGTACATCTGCATTTACATTGGGTACTGGGATAAATGTACCTAATCGAAATACGACTAACATTAAAAGGGTGAATATGATCTTCCGTCTTATCTCACCCACGCGCATAAAATTGGAGATTGTCTGGAACATTAGATCACCTCAGTGTTTCCACCAGCAGCTTCGATCGCTTCCTTAGCAGCAGAGGAGAATTTGTGAGCTTTGACAGTCAACTTTTTCTCTACGTTCCCTTTTGCAAGAATTTTGATTCCTGCTTTTTCGTTGCTAACTACACCTGATTCGATAAGAAGTTCTGGAGTAACTTCTGTACCTTCAGCAAAGCGGTTTAAAGCATCAAGATTTACAACTGCATATTCCTTACGGCTGAAGTTTGTAAATCCGCGTTTTGGTAAACGACGATATAAAGGTGTTTGACCACCTTCAAAACCTAGACGTACACCGCCACCCGAACGAGCGTTTTGACCTTTATGACCTTTACCGGCAGTTTTTCCTTGACCAGAACCGATACCGCGTCCTAGACGCTTACGATCTTTACGAGAACCCTCAGCAGGTTTTAGTTCATGAAGTTTCATATTGGCACCTCCTTATGAAAGAAAACAATAAATTATTGTTCTTTAACTGTTACAAGGTGAGCAACTTTGGTAATCATACCGCGAATAGCAGCATTATCTTGATGCTCAACTGTTTGATTCAATTTACGTAATCCTAAAGCTTTAACTGTTTCACGTTGATCGCCAGGACGGCCAATTACGCTGCGAGTGAGGGTAACTAATAGTTTATTCGCCATTTTATTTCCCCCCGTATCCTAACAGTTCTTCTACTGATTTTCCACGTAGTTTAGCTACGTCTTCAGCACGTTTTAATTGTTTTAAACCATCAATTGTTGCACGAACCATGTTAATAGGAGTATTTGTTCCTAATGACTTAGAAAGGATATCAGCTACTCCGCCTAATTCAAGAACAGCACGAACTGGTCCACCAGCGATAACTCCTGTACCTTCTGAAGCAGGTTTTAGAAGAATTTCACCAGCACCAAAACGTCCGATTACTTGGTGAGGAATGGTTGTTCCAACCATAGCTACTTCTATTAAGTTTTTCTTTGCATCTTCGATGGCTTTACGAATAGCATCAGGTACTTCTTGAGCTTTACCAGTACCGAAACCAACGTGACCGTTTTTATCGCCTACAACAACAAGGGCTGTGAAGCGGAAACGACGTCCACCTTTAACAACTTTCGCAACACGGTTAACCGTGACTACGCGTTCTTCTAGTTCAAGTTTGTTTGGATCAATACGACGCATCTTTTTGTGTCCCTCCTTTGTCTTTTAGAATTGTAAGCCGTTTTCACGGGCAGCATCAGCTAATACTTGAATACGTCCATGGTATAGGTATCCGCCACGATCAAAGACAATAGAAGTGATACCTTTTTCTACCGCACGTTTAGCAACTAATTCTCCGACCATTTTAGCAGCTTCAACATTATTAGTTGATTCTAAAGTAAAGTCTTTATCTAAAGTAGAAGCACTTGCTAAAGTTACTCCATTAATGTCATCAATTATTTGAGCATAAATATGTTTGTTAGAACGAAACACATTTAGACGTGGACGAGCTGAAGTTCCGCTAAGTTTCGCACGAACACGAGCATGTCTTTTCTTGCGAGTAGCGTTTTTATCAAGCTTCGTAATCATTTACGTCACTCCTTTCGTTTACCTATGAGGCATTACTTACCAGTTTTACCTTCTTTACGACGAACAAATTCACCTTCGTAACGGATCCCTTTGCCTTTATAAGGCTCAGGAGGACGTACTCCGCGAATATTCGCTGCTAAAGCACCAACACGTTCTTTGTCAGTACCCTTGATAACGATTTTAGTATTTGCAGGTACCTCGATTTCAAGGCCCGCTTCAGGTTCGATCTCAACTGGATGAGAGTATCCAACGTTTAATACAAGTTTGTTACCTTGCTTTTGAGCACGATAACCAACCCCGATTAACTCTAAGCCTCTAGTGAAGCCAGTGGATACACCTTCAATCATGTTCGCAAGCACGGCACGAGTAGTTCCGTGTAATGCGCGGTGTTCTTTTACATCAGAAGGACGAGTGATTGTTACAAGATTCTCTTCCACGTTGATAGTAATATCAGGATGGAAAGTACGAGTAAGTTCACCTTTAGGTCCTTTAACTGTAGCAGTATTATTATTTAAAGTAACTGTAACTCCTGCTGGAATAACAATTGGTTTTTTTCCTACGCGAGACATTTAGTGCACCTCCATTCATTCAAAAGCTCAATTACCAAACGTAAGCTAATACTTCTCCGCCGACTTGTTTTGCACGAGCTTCTTTATCTGTAATAACACCTTGTGATGTTGATACTAATGCGATACCAAGACCGTTAAGAACGCGTGGTACCTCAGTTGATTTTGCGTAAACTCTAAGTCCAGGCTTGCTTATGCGCTTAAGACCAGTAATAACACGTTCGTTACTAGCACCGTATTTTAAGAAGATACGGATGATACCTTGTTTGTTGTCTTCGATGAATTCGACGTCACGTACGAAACCTTCGCGCTTTAAAATTTCAGCAATTTCTTTTTTCATATTAGAAGCAGGCACTTCTAACTTTTCGTGACGCACCATATTCGCATTACGAATGCGAGTAAGCATATCAGCAATTGGATCTGTCATGACCATTATTTTTACCTCCTTCCCAGACTTGGGTTTTACCAGCTAGCTTTTTTAACACCAGGAATTTGTCCTTTGTACGCTAATTCGCGGAAACAAATACGACAAAGCTTAAATTTACGGTATACAGAGTGTGGACGGCCACAACGTTCGCAGCGTGTATACTCTTGTACTGCATATTTAGGCGTGCGCTTTTGTTTCGCAATCATTGACTTTTTAGCCACGTTTTCGCCTCCATTATTTAACGATTACTTTTGGAATGGCATTCCAAATTGAGTTAAAAGTTCACGAGATTCTTCATCAGTTTTAGCAGTCGTTACGATAACGATATCCATACCACGAACCTTGCTTACTTTATCGTAATCAATTTCAGGGAAGATTAATTGTTCTTTAATCCCTAATGTATAGTTACCACGACCGTCGAATGCTTTTTTAGAAATACCACGGAAGTCACGTACACGAGGTAAAGAAACTGAAACTAATTTATCCAAGAATTCGTACATGCGCTCACCACGAAGTGTAACTTTTGCACCGATTGGCATACCTTCACGAAGGCGGAAGCCAGCGATAGATTTTTTCGCACGTGTTACGACTGGTTTTTGACCTGTGATTGTTGAAAGTTCTTCAACGGCATTATCAAGTGCCTTTGCATTTGCAACTGCATCACCAACGCCCATGTTCACGACGATTTTATCAAGTTTAGGAACTTCCATAACTGATTTATAGTTGAACTTGCTCATAAGAGCAGGAGTAACTTCTTTAACAAATTTTTCTTTTAGGCGGTTCACTTATTGTACCTCCCTTCTTAATTTTAAACTATTTATCTAAAATTTCACCGGATTTTGCTACGCGTACTTTTTTGCCATCTACCGTAGTGGAACCTACACGAGTCGGGTTACCAGACTTAGGATCGATAGGCATTACGTTCGATACATGAATTGGAGCCTCAAAGCTGATGATACCGCCTTGTGGATTCACTTGAGAAGGTTTAGAGTGTTTCTTTGCAATGTTCACGCCTTCTACTAGTACACGGCTATCTTTAGGATAGGCAGCAAGGACTACTCCTGTTTTGCCTTTATCCTTTCCAGAGATGACTCTTACGTTGTCACCTTTTTTCACATGCATCATTAAGCACCTCCTTAAAGGCATTTGAATTTAAATTATAGTACTTCTGGAGCTAGAGAAACGATTTTCATAAAGTTGTTGTCGCGAAGTTCACGGGCAACTGGTCCGAAGATACGAGTTCCACGTGGGCTCTTATCATCTTTGATAATTACACATGCGTTTTCATCAAAACGAATGTATGAACCATCAGGTCGACGAGCACCGCTCTTTGTACGAACAATAACTGCTTTAACAACGTCACCTTTTTTAACAACGCCACCTGGTGTTGCTTGTTTTACTGTACAGACGATAACATCACCAATACCAGCAAACTTGCGACCAGAACCACCAAGAACTTTAATCGTTAGTACCTCACGAGCACCAGAGTTGTCAGCAACTTTCAAACGTGATTCTTGTTGAATCATGTGTGTAACCTCCCTTCGGAATGAAGCTTAATCCGAACAATTAAATAATAACTGCTTTTTCTACAACTTCAACTAAACGGAAACGTTTAGTAGCTGAAAGCGGACGAGTTTCCATGATACGTACTACATCGCCGATTTTTGCTTCATTTTGCTCATCATGAGCTTTATACTTTTTAGAGTACTTAACGCGTTTACCATATAAAGGATGCTTTTTTTGTGTTTCAACAAGAACCGTTACTGTTTTATCCATCTTGTCAGAAACAACGCGTCCTGTGTAAACTTTACGTTGGTTGCGTTCACTCATTGTGTGAACCTCCCTTCAATTATCACTTGTTAACGTTGATTTCTCTTTCACGAACAACTGTTTTCATACGAGCAATCGCTTTGCGTACTTCACGAATGCGAGCAGTGTTTTCAAGTTGTCCTGTCGCCAATTGAAAGCGAAGGTTGAAAAGTTCTTCTTTTAAAGATTTTACTTTTTGTTCAATTTCAGCAGTGGTTAGGTCACGAAGTTCATTAGCTTTCATTTGATTCACCACCAATTTCTTCTCGTTTTACAAACTTACATTTAACAGGAAGTTTGTGCATTGCAAGTCGAAGTGCTTCACGAGCGATCTCTTCAGAAACGCCAGCAATTTCGAACATGATTTTTCCAGGCTTAACAACAGCTACCCAGCCTTCAGGTGCCCCTTTACCGGAACCCATCCGTACTTCTAGAGGTTTAGCAGTGTAAGGCTTGTGTGGGAAAATTTTAATCCAAACTTTACCGCCACGTTTCATGTAACGTGTCATCGCAATACGGGCTGCTTCGATTTGACGATTCGTGATCCATGAAGCTTCTAAAGCTTGTAGGCCGAATTCACCGAAAGTTACTTCTGTACCGCCTTTTGCGTTACCACGCATGTTACCACGGTGTTGACGGCGATATTTTACGCGTTTTGGCAATAACATGATTATTTGCCTCCTTCCGCATTTTTCTTCTTAGTAGGAAGGACTTCTCCCTTGTAGATCCATACTTTTACGCCTAGCTTACCATAAGTAGTATCAGCTTCAGCAGTAGCATAATCGATATCTGCGCGAAGTGTATGAAGTGGAACTGTTCCTTCGCTGTAATGTTCAGCACGAGCGATATCCGCACCGCCAAGACGACCAGATACTTGTGTTTTAATACCTTTTGAACCAGCGCGCATAGCACGTTGAATTGCTTGCTTTTGTGCACGACGGAAAGATACACGGTTTTCTAATTGACGAGCAATATTTTCAGCAACTAGTTTCGCATCAACGTCAGCTCTCTTGATTTCAAGGATATTGATGTGAACACGTTTGCCAGTTAATTGATTTAATGCTTTACGAAGTGCTTCAACTTCCGTACCGCCTTTACCAATAACCATACCAGGCTTAGCTGTATGCACTGTTACGTTTACACGGTTTGCAGCACGTTCGATTTCTACTTTAGAAACAGAAGCATCTTTTAAACGCTTCGTGATGTATTCACGAATTTTAAGGTCTTCGTGTAAAAGAGTAGCGAAGTCTTTGCCTGCGTACCATTTAGATTCCCAATCACGGATGATTCCAATACGCAAACCGACAGGATTTACTTTTTGACCCACAGCTTATCCCTCCTTCTTTTCTGATAATACGATTGTGATGTGGCTAGTGCGTTTAAGAATCTGGCTTGCACGGCCCATTGCGCGAGGACGAAAACGTTTCAACGTTGGTCCTTCGTCGACAAATGCTTGTGCAACAACTAGGTTGTTAACGTCCATTTCATAGTTGTGCTCAGCATTTGCCATAGCTGATTTTAATACTTTTTCCACGATTGGAGAAGCAGCCTTAGGTGTGAGATTTAAAATCGCCACAGCTTCACCAATTTGCTTACCTCGAATTAAATCTACGACTAAACGTGCTTTACGAGGAGCAATACGAACTGTTCTTGCAACAGCTTTAGCTTGCATTTGGATGCCCTCCTCTCTTAACGTCTTGTTTTCTTGTCATCATTACCATGGCCCTTGTAAGCACGAGTTGGAGCAAATTCTCCAAGCTTGTGTCCTACCATGTCTTCAGTAACATATACAGGCACGTGTTTGCGACCATCATATACAGCGATAGTGTGGCCAATAAATTGTGGGAAGATTGTAGAACGGCGTGACCAAGTTTTAATAACTTGTTTGCTTTCAGTCTCGTTCAACTTTTCAACCTTAACCATTAAATGATCATCAACAAATGGTCCTTTTTTTAAGCTGCGACCCATGAAGGAACCTCCCTTCGTGACTGTTCTACGGTTCTTTCTTTGAACCGTAGGAGAATCACGTTATTTTTTACGACGACGTACGATGAATTTATCTGATTTGTTTTTCTTTTTACGAGTTTTGTATCCAAGAGTTGGTTTACCCCATGGAGACATTGGTGATTTACGTCCGATTGGTGAACGTCCTTCACCACCACCGTGTGGGTGATCATTAGGGTTCATTACAGATCCACGAACTGTTGGGCGTTTGCCTAACCAACGATTACGTCCTGCTTTACCAATGTTAATTAATTCGTGTTGTTCGTTACCTACTTGACCGATTGTTGCACGGCATTCAGCAAGAATCATACGAACTTCACCAGAATTTAAACGTACTAGTACGTATTTTCCTTCTTTACCAAGTACTTGTGCGCTTGTTCCAGCAGAACGAACTAACTGGCCGCCTTTTCCTGGTTTTAACTCGATGTTGTGTACTACTGTACCAACAGGAATGTTTGTTAGTGGAAGTGCGTTACCCACTTTAATATCAGCCTCAGGGCCAGACATTACTTCCAATCCAACTACTAGGTTTTTAGGAGCTAAGATATAACGCTTTTCTCCATCCGCGTAGTTGATTAACGCGATATTTGCAGAACGGTTAGGATCGTATTCGATCGTAGCAACGCGTCCAGGAATGCCATCTTTGTTACGTTTAAAGTCAATTAAACGATATTGACGTTTATGACCGCCACCTTGATGACGAACAGTTAACTTACCTTGGTTATTACGGCCGCCTTTTCTCTTTACAGGTGCTAAAAGAGATTTTTCTGGAGTGCTAGTTGTGATTTCTGCGAAATCAGAAGTAGTCATTCCGCGACGACCATTGGAGGTAGGTTTGTACTTTTTAATCGCCATTTTATTTCCCTCCTCTTCTTGATAGGTTCTTATGCTTCAAAGAATTCGATTTCTTTGCTATCAGTTGTTAATTTTACAATTGCTTTACGACGTTTGTTTGTGTAACCACCGAATTTCCCCATACGCTTAAATTTACCTTTGTAGTTCATGATGTTTACTTTCTCAACATCAACGCTAAAGATTTCTTCAATCGCATCTTTAACTTGAGTTTTGTTAGCTCTAACATCAACTTCAAAAGTATATTTCTTTTCAGCCATTAGGTCAGTAGTACGTTCAGTGATAACGGGGCGCTTAATGATATCGCGTGCATCCATTATGCAAGCACCTCCTCTACTTTTTCAACCGCTGCTTTAGTCATGATCAATTTCTCATGATTAACAACATCTAATACGTTAATTCCATCTGCTGTTACTACTGTGATACCAGGAATGTTACGAGCAGAAAGTGCTACATTTTCATCAAGGTCAGCTGTAACGATTAATGCTTTCTTCTCAACAGAAAGACCGTTTAATACTGTTTTGAAATCTTTTGTTTTCGGAGTATCGATAGCTAAAATATCTAACACTAAAATGTTTTCTTCCAATACTTTAGAAGAAAGCGCAGATTTGATTGCTAAACGACGCACTTTTTTCGGTAATTTATAGCTGTAGCTGCGTGGTGTTGGACCGAATACAGTACCACCTCCGCGCCATTGTGGAGAACGGATAGACCCTTGACGAGCACGTCCAGTTCCTTTTTGACGCCATGGCTTACGACCACCGCCGCGTACTTCAGAACGAATTTTAGTTTTATGAGTTCCTTGACGTAATGAAGCTCTTTGCATAACGATCGCTTCAAATAATACGTGTTGGTTAGGCTCAATACCAAATACAGAATCATTAAGTTCGATGTCCCCAACTTGTGATCCAGCTTGGTTCAATAATGCTACTTTAGGCATTCTTTGTTCCTCCTTTCTTAAAGGGTGACTATGCTTTAATTGCACCTTTAATTTTTAATAGAGCTTTTTTAGCGCCTGGTACGTTACCTTTGATTAAAAGTAAGTTACGCTCTGTATCAACCTTAACGATTTCAAGGTTTTGTACAGTGATTTGTTCTCCACCCATACGACCAGGTAATAATTTACCTTTGAATACGCGGTTTGGAGCAACAGGTCCCATTGAACCAGGACGACGGTGATAACGTGAACCGTGAGCCATTGGGCCGCGTGATTGTCCATGGCGTTTAATTACACCTTGGAAACCTTTACCCTTTGAGATTCCTGTTACATCTACGATATCGCCGGCAGCGAAAATATCAACTTTGACTTCTTGACCAACTTCAAAGCCTGCTAAGTCATCTCCGCGGAATTCGCGAACGAAGCGCTTAGGAGCAGTGTTTGCTTTAGCAACATGTCCTTTTTCTGGTTTGTTAGCTAACTTTTCACGTTTGTCTTCAAAACCAACTTGAACTGCAACATATCCATCGCTTTCAACTGATTTCTTTTGAAGAACTACGTTTGGAGCTACCTCAACTACAGTTACAGGAATTAAGTTACCATTACTTGCAAATACTTGAGTCATACCAATCTTTCTTCCTAAGATTCCTTTGGTCATTTAAGTCACACCTCCTAGATTATTTATCATTTATTTTGATTAAAGTTTAATTTCGATATCAACACCAGATGGTAAATCTAAACGCATCAACGCATCAACTGTTTGCGGAGTTGGGTTAACGATGTCGATTAGACGCTTATGTGTCCGTTGTTCGAATTGCTCACGTGAATCTTTGTACTTATGAACCGCACGTAGAATCGTGTAAATAGTTTTTTCAGTCGGTAGCGGAATTGGACCCGATACAGCCGCACCAGAACGTTTTGCTGTTTCAACGATTTTTTCTGCAGATTGATCAAGGATTCTGTGATCATACGCTTTTAAACGGATACGAATTTTTTGTTTTGCCATTATTTTCCCTCCTTTATTCGCCTATTTTCTAAATAGACATTCTCAGTGAAAATTTCCCTCACACACTCGCCATGGCAAAGCGGCCGGGTGTGTCAGCAACCTTTCACATCATCGCAGTCAAAGACCAACATTGTCTATTATACATAAAACATAAAACAAACGCAACACTTATTACGATTTTTTTTTATGCCTCTGTTTCGAACACTTTTCCTATTATAGCGGCTGATATTCACTTTATCAACTATTATTATCAATCTCCAGAAATATCCTAATATAAAGGTTGAGGTACGAATATTATGAATATAATTATAAAGGTTGAGGTACGAATATTATGAATATAATTATATAGAAGAAACTCGATCTAAAACCTTTTTAAAACAATGTCATTAACACAGCCAAAACAACAAAAAAGCAGATGGATCGTCATCCATCTGCTTTTTATATGTTTACTAATTATCCACTCAGCACTAAAGGAGCTGCAGTTTCTAATTACTCAGTGATTGTAGTGATTGAACCTGAACCTACTGTACGTCCACCTTCACGAATAGAGAACTTAGTTCCTTCTTCGATAGCGATTGGAGCGATAAGTTCAACAGTCATTTCGATGTGGTCGCCAGGCATAACCATTTCAGTACCTTCTGGAAGCATACAAATTCCAGTGATATCAGAAGTACGGAAATAGAATTGTGGACGGTAGTTTGAGAAGAATGGAGTGTGACGTCCACCTTCTTCTTTTGATAAAACGTAAACTTGTGCTTTGAACTTTGTGTGTGGAGTGATTGACTTTGGTTTAGCCAATACTTGACCACGTTCGATATCTTCACGAGCTACACCACGAAGAAGGGCACCGATGTTGTCACCTGCTTCAGCGAAGTCAAGAAGCTTACGGAACATTTCTACACCTGTAACAGTAGTAGATTTTGGCTCTTCAGTGAAACCTACGATTTCAACTACGTCCCCAACTTTAACTACACCACGCTCAACACGTCCTGTAGCAACAGTTCCACGACCAGTGATTGAGAATACATCCTCAACTGGCATCATGAATGGCTTGTCAGTGTCACGAGTTGGAGTTGGGATCCACTCATCAACAGCTGTCATAAGTTCATTGATTTTTTCTTCCCATGCAGCTTCGCCTTCTAATGCTTTAAGAGCAGAACCTTTGATAACTGGAGTGTCATCACCAGGGAAGTCGTATTCTGATAATAGATCACGAATTTCCATTTCTACTAATTCAAGAAGCTCTTCATCGTCAACCATGTCACACTTGTTCATGAATACAACAAGGTATGGTACACCTACTTGACGTGAAAGAAGGATGTGTTCGCGAGTTTGTGGCATTGGGCCGTCAGTTGCAGATACAACTAGGATACCGCCGTCCATTTGCGCAGCACCAGTGATCATGTTTTTAACATAGTCAGCGTGTCCTGGGCAGTCTACGTGTGCATAGTGACGAGCATCTGTTTCATATTCTACGTGTGCAGTAGAGATTGTGATACCACGTTCTTTTTCTTCTGGTGCACCATCGATTTGATCGTATGCACGTGCTTCTGCTTTACCAGATTTAGCAAGTACAGAAGTGATTGCAGCTGTTAAAGTTGTTTTACCATGGTCAACGTGTCCGATTGTACCAATGTTAACGTGTGGCTTTGAACGGTCGAATTTAGCTTTACCCATTAGGAAATCCTCCTCTAAATTATAAAAATTTATGTTTAGTTTTTTATGTAAGCCGTAAATAGGGTTGTCCCAAACTCACGGCTTCCACTGCCTACAATTGTAGTTATACTTTATCAAAAGGTGAAAATCAATTATTCACCTTTATTTTTTTTGATGATTTCTTCAGAAACTGACTTTGGTACTTCTTCATAGTGATCGAAGTGCATGGAGAATACTCCACGTCCTTGAGTACTCGAACGAAGTGCTGTTGCATAACCAAACATCTCTGAAAGTGGAACGCTAGAGCGAACTACTTGTGCGTTACCACGAGCTTCCATACCTTCAACACGGCCACGGCGAGCTGTGATTTGTCCCATGATATCTCCTAAATATTCTTCAGGGATAACAACTTCAACTCTCATCATAGGCTCAAGAATAACAGGCTTACACTTAGAAGCAGCATTCTTAAGTGCCATTGATGCAGCGATTTTAAACGCCATCTCTGAGGAGTCAACATCATGGTATGAACCATCAAATAATCTTGCTTTAATATCAACTAATGGATATCCAGCAAGAACACCACGGTCTAGTGCATCTTCAAGTCCAGCTTGAACAGCAGGAATGTATTCACGAGGAACAACCCCACCAACAATACCGTTTACAAACTCGAATCCTTTACCTTCATCGTTAGGTGAGAATTCAATCCAGACATGTCCATATTGACCACGACCACCAGATTGACGAGCGAATTTACCTTCAACTTGTGCAGAAGCACGGAAAGTTTCGCGATATGCAACCTGAGGCGCACCAACATTAGCTTCTACCTTAAACTCACGACGCATACGGTCTACAAGAATATCAAGGTGAAGTTCACCCATACCCGCAATGATTACCTGTCCAGTTTCCTGGTCAGTATGTGCACGGAATGTAGGATCTTCTTCTTGAAGTTTTTGAAGTGCAGTTGTCATTTTGTCTTGGTCAGCTTTTGATTTTGGTTCTACTGAAAGTTGAATTACTGGTTCTGGGAATACCATAGACTCAAGGATAACAAGATTTTTCTCATCACAAAGAGTATCACCAGTAGTTGTATCTTTCAAACCTACAGCAGCAGCAATGTCACCCGCGTAAACCTTAGAGATTTCTTGGCGGCTGTTTGCATGCATTTGCAGGATACGTCCTACACGCTCACGCTTGCCTTTTGTAGAGTTTTGGACATATGATCCAGCATCTAATGTACCAGAGTAAACGCGGAAGAATGTTAATTTACCAACATAAGGGTCAGTCATAACTTTGAATGCTAGAGCAGAAAATGGCTCTTCATCGCTAGAATGACGTTCAACGATTTCTTCATCATCATCAACAGCATGCCCTTTAATTGCAGGCACATCTAATGGAGATGGAAGGTAATCGATAACAGCATCTAACATTAGCTGAACACCTTTGTTTTTGAATGCTGAACCACAGATAACTGGATAGAATTCAACATTAACAGTACCTTTACGAATCGCTGCTTTAAGCTCTTCTTTAGTGATTTCTTCTCCACCAAGGTATTTTTCCATTAATTCTTCATCTAACTCAGCTACTGCTTCTACTAACTTTTCACGGTATTCTTCAGCTTGAGCGCGGTATTCTTCAGGAATCTCACGTACTTCAATGTCAGTACCTAAGTCATTTCCGTAAAATACTGCATTCATTTCCACAAGGTCAATGATTGCTTCAAACTGATCTTCAGCACCGATTGGCAACTGAATTGGATGTGCATTTGCTTGAAGACGGTCATGGATTGTTCCTACAGAATATAAGAAGTCTGCTCCAATTTTGTCCATCTTGTTTACAAATACTACACGAGGTACACCGTAAGTTGTTGCTTGACGCCAAACTGTTTCAGTTTGCGGTTCAACACCAGACTGTGCATCAAGTACTGCTACTGCACCATCGAGTACACGTAAAGAACGTTCAACTTCAACTGTAAAGTCTACGTGTCCCGGTGTATCGATAATGTTTACACGATGGCCATGCCATTGTGCTGTTGTTGCAGCGGAAGTGATTGTGATTCCGCGCTCTTGTTCTTGCTCCATCCAGTCCATCTGAGAAGCACCTTCATGTGTTTCACCAATCTTATGGATACGACCAGTGTAATAAAGAACACGCTCAGTGGTAGTCGTCTTACCGGCATCAATGTGAGCCATGATACCGATATTACGAGTGTTTGCTAAGGAGAACTCTCTTGCCATTGGGTCTTTCTCCTTCCTAGTTTGAAAGTTTTTATATTGAAGGTTAGATTACCAACGATAGTGAGCAAACGCTTTGTTTGCTTCTGCCATTTTGTGTGTATCTTCGCGCTTTTTAACAGATGCACCAGTGTTGTTAGCTGCATCCATGATTTCATTAGCTAAACGCTCTTCCATCGTTTTTTCTCCACGGTTACGTGAATAATTCACTAACCAACGAAGACCTAGAGTTGAACGGCGGTCAGGACGCACCTCAACTGGAACTTGGTAGTTAGCACCACCTACACGGCGAGCTTTAACTTCAAGTACAGGCATGATGTTTTTAAGTGCCGCTTCAAAAACTTCCATTGGCTCTTTGCCAGTACGTTCGCGAATTGTATCGAACGCTGAGTAAAGAATTTCTTGTGATTTACCTCTCTTACCGTCAACCATCATTTTGTTGATTAAACGAGTAACTAATTTAGAGTTATAAAGTGGATCTGGTAACACGTCTCTTTTTGCTACAGGACCTTTACGTGGCATTATATTTCCTCCTTTCAAAGAAGCTTCTATTTAAGTTGTTTTATTTCTTAGCTGCTTTTGGTCTCTTTGTACCGTATTTAGAACGTCCTTGCATACGGTTGTTTACACCAGCTGTATCAAGTGCTCCACGTACGATGTGATAACGTACCCCTGGTAAATCTTTTACACGTCCTCCACGGATAAGAACAACGCTGTGTTCTTGAAGATTGTGACCAATACCAGGAATGTATGCTGTTACCTCGATACCATTAGTCAAACGTACACGCGCATATTTACGTAACGCTGAGTTTGGTTTCTTTGGTGTCATTGTACCAACACGAGTACATACACCGCGTTTTTGTGGTGAAGATACATTCGTTTGTGATTTTTTGAAGCTGTTATAACCTTTATTTAACGCAGGTGATTTTGACTTTTCCTCTTTAGATTGACGAGGTTTCCGCACTAATTGGTTAATAGTTGGCATTTGTGTTTCCTCCCTTCATTATTTGTAAGCCCACACATCCAGGTGGTTCATTTTTTCGCAAAAACAAAGTTTTTGCAGACTTGCTATCTACAAAAACGCTTTTAGCTGATAATTGCAACAGTTGAAGCACCAACTTCAATCCCGCATGCCTTCCCGAGTTTTTTCATCGAGTCAACATATAGGATAGGAACATTTATATCAAGAGCTTCTTTAACAACTGCTGCTGTTACTTTCGCATCAGCATCAATTGCTATAATCAACTCTCGCACATTACCATCTTTAAGTGCTTTGACTGTTTGTTTTGTTCCTATGACGAACTTTTGTGCCTGCAATACTTTTTCATAAGACATAGTTCATATCCTCCAAAGTATCAGGTGAATAGGAGCACCTTTGATATAGTACCATCTTTATAAATAGATGTCAACACGACTTTAAATAATTTCTTAAAATAAGGAATCTGCTAGTTAGCAGATCCCTTATTTTCATTAATCAATCGTAACTGTTTCTTCAGAAGTGGTATCACGGAGTACAGGCTCAGCTTTACGATAACGCGGCATTCCTGTTCCAGCCGGAATCAACTTTCCGATAATTACATTTTCTTTTAGACCTAGTAATTCATCACGTTTACCTTTGATGGCTGCATCAGTAAGAACTCTTGTTGTTTCTTGGAAAGATGCTGCAGATAGGAATGAATCAGTTTCAAGCGACGCTTTGGTAATACCAAGTAATACTGGACGACCTGTAGCCGGTAATTTGCCAGCTAACAATGCCTTTTCATTCGCATCAGTAAACTGATGGATATCAAGAAGCGTACCTGGAAGAACATCTGTTTCACCAGCATCCCCCACGCGAACCTTGCGCAGCATTTGACGGACCATTACTTCAACGTGCTTATCACCAATTTCTACCCCTTGCATACGGTAAACCTTTTGTACTTCTTTTAATAGGTACTCTTGAACAGAGGTAACATCTTTTACTCTGATTAACTCTTTCGGATCAATCGAACCTTCAGTTAGTTCTTCACCACGAGCGACATGATCATTTACTGCCACTTTCAAACGTGCTGTATATGGAGCATTGTAGGTGCGTGATTCAACTTCACCTTGAACAACAATTTCATGTTGGCGATCACGGCCTTCATTAATTCCAACAACAACACCTTCAATTTCAGTGATAACTGCTTGACCTTTAGGGTTCCGAGCTTCAAAAATCTCTTGGATACGCGGTAAACCTTGAGTAATATCGTCTCCCGCAACACCACCTGTATGGAAAGTACGCATTGTTAACTGTGTACCCGGCTCACCGATGGATTGCGCTGCAATAATACCTACAGATTCACCAACCTCAACCTCTTGACCAGTTGCCAAGTTGCGGCCATAACACTTCTTACATACACCATGACGGGTATTACATGTAAACGCAGACCGGATTTTTACTTGTTCAATACCTGCTTCGACAATAATTTCTGCTAAATCCTCAGTAATCAAGCCATTTTCAGGAACAAGTACTTCCTTGGTTTCTGGATGTCTAATCGCAGTTCGTGCATGACGGCCAATTAGACGTTCATCCAATCCTTCGATAATTTCAGTTCCGTCTTTTAATGCACTGATTATAAAGCCACGGTCTGTTCCACAATCATCTTCACGGACAATAACATCCTGTGCAACGTCAACAAGACGACGTGTTAAGTAACCAGAGTCAGCCGTTTTAAGGGCAGTATCAGCAAGACCTTTACGCGCACCATGAGTGGAGATAAAGTACTCTAATACGGTTAATCCTTCACGGAAACTTGATTTAATCGGTAATTCAATAATTCGCCCAGCCGGGTTGGCCATTAGACCACGCATACCAGCTAACTGCGTAAAGTTAGATGCGTTACCACGGGCACCGGAATCACTCATCATAAAGATTGGATTCGATTTATTCAGGGATTTCATTAGCTTACCTTGAATGGTGTCTTTTGCGGCACTCCAGATCGCAATAACACGATCGTAACGCTCATCTTCAGTAATTAGACCACGTCTGAACTGCTTCAAAACGTTATCTACTTTACCTTGTGCTTCTTTAAGAATTTCCTGCTTTTCAGGAAGTACGACAATGTCAGCTACACCAACCGTAAGTCCTGCTTTCGTTGAATGCTTAAAGCCCAAGTCCTTCATGCGGTCAAGCATTTTTGACGTTTCGGTAATTTTGAAACGCTTGAATACTTCAGCAATGATATTTCCAAGG
Source organism: Neobacillus sp. C211 (assembly GCF_051842875.1). Lineage (NCBI taxonomy): Bacteria > Bacillati > Bacillota > Bacilli > Caryophanales > Bacillaceae > Neobacillus > Neobacillus sp. C211. The sequence continues at coordinate 27,266 of NZ_JBPXRO010000027.1, read as the reverse complement.
ATTTTCTTTTTGAACGGATCAATTAATGGCATTCCTTGAATTTTCGCCTTAATGTCTTCGCCTTTTTCAACAAAATATTTTACAGGTGTTTCTACTTCCAAATTCTGTCTAGTTGGTTCATTAATATACGGGAATGATTTTGGCAGAATTTCATTGAAAATAAGTTTACCAACTGTTGTGATTAATAACTTATTATTTTGTTCTTCTGTGAATGTTTCATTTCCTAATGAGCCCGCATGGACAGCTACACGTGTATGCATGTGAACATAGCCGTTTTGATAAGCAAGAACTGCTTCGTTCGTGTCTTTAAAAATCATTCCCTCACCGACAGCGCCATCTCTTTCCAATGTTAAGTAATAGTTACCTAAAACCATGTCTTGAGAAGGAGTAACAACTGGCTTACCATCTTTAGGGTTTAAGATATTTTGTGCTGCAAGCATTAATAATCGTGCTTCTGCTTGTGCCTCTGATGAAAGCGGCACGTGAACAGCCATTTGGTCACCATCAAAATCCGCATTGTATGCTGTACATACAAGAGGATGAAGACGAATCGCACGGCCTTCAACAAGTGTTGGTTCAAATGCTTGAATCCCTAATCTATGCAATGTAGGGGCACGGTTTAATAATACCGGATGCTCTCTGATTACATCTTCAAGTACATCCCATACATCTGGAGATACTCTTTCTATTTTACGTTTTGCAGATTTAATGTTATGTGCTAAGCCCTTTTCAACGAGTTCCTTCATAACAAATGGCTTAAATAGTTCTAACGCCATTTCTTTAGGAAGTCCGCACTGATACATTTTTAAGTTCGGTCCTACAACGATAACGGAACGTCCAGAATAATCTACACGTTTTCCAAGCAAGTTTTGACGGAAACGGCCTTGCTTTCCTTTTAGCATATGGGAAAGTGACTTCAATGGACGGTTACCTGGTCCTGTAACTGGACGCCCGCGGCGGCCGTTATCAATCAAGGCATCAACTGCTTCTTGAAGCATCCGTTTTTCATTCTGAACAATAATGCTTGGAGCACCTAAATCTAACAAACGCTTTAAGCGGTTATTACGGTTTATTACACGACGGTAAAGATCGTTTAAATCAGATGTCGCAAATCTCCCCCCATCCAATTGAACCATTGGACGAAGTTCAGGAGGTATAACTGGAAGAACGTCAAGAATCATCCATGAAGGCTCATTTCCAGAACCACGGAATGCTTCCAGCACTTCAAGGCGTTTAATCGCACGCGTACGACGCTGACCTTGTGCACTTTTTAATTCCTCTTTTAAGGCGTCTACTTCCTTGTTTAAATCGATATCAAAAAGAAGTTTTTTAATTGCTTCTGCACCCATAGAAGCTTGGAATTTATTTCCATACTTTTCACGGTATGCACGATATTCTTTTTCAGATAATAGCTGCTTTTTATCAAGAGCTGTATCACCGGATTCCGTCACTACATAAGAAGCAAAGTAGATGATTTCCTCCAAAGCCCTTGGCGACATGTCTAAAACAAGTCCCATTCGGCTTGGAATTCCTTTAAAGTACCATATATGTGAAACTGGTGCAGCAAGCTCGATGTGCCCCATTCGTTCACGACGAACTTTAGCACGAGTTACTTCCACACCACAGCGGTCACATACTACACCTTTATAACGGACACGCTTGTACTTCCCGCAATGACATTCCCAGTCCTTCGTTGGACCGAAAATTCGTTCACAGAATAAACCATCCTTTTCAGGCTTTAATGTACGATAGTTAATCGTTTCTGGTTTTTTGACTTCTCCGAAAGACCATGAACGGATTTTGTCCGGTGAAGCAAGACCAATCTTCATATACTCAAAATTATTAACATCCAGCAAGGGGCCTACCTCCCTTTTGATATCTCCAGGTTTTACCCTTATTGCGTTATAAAGCGGAAGCGCGCGTCTTAGCCCCGACAAGCATAAGACGAAATCCGCAAGAAGGCGTCTTTTGCCTTCTGGAGGATTTTGGCTTATGACCTCGAGGGGTTGCGCGCTGCAGCTAGGAATCAAGTTAAGTTGGAGTGCAGATTGCACTCCAACTAGCATATATTATTACTCTTTTGAACCGACTTTTTCAGATTCAAATGCTTGCTCAGGAACGATGTTTAACGTATCGACTTGTTGTAAGTCATCGTCATCTTCCGTATCGCGCATTTCAATTTCTTCTTCATCACCAGAAAGAATTTTTACATCCATTCCAAGACTCTGAAGTTCTTTAATTAATACTTTGAATGATTCAGGAACACCTGGTTCCGGAACATTTTCACCTTTAACAATCGCTTCATAGGTCTTCACACGACCAACAACGTCATCTGATTTAACAGTAAGAATTTCTTGAAGTGTGTATGCTGCTCCGTATGCTTCAAGTGCCCAAACTTCCATCTCACCAAAACGCTGTCCGCCAAATTGAGCTTTACCGCCCAATGGCTGCTGCGTAACAAGTGAGTAAGGACCAGTTGAACGGGCATGGAGTTTATCATCGACCATGTGTGCGAGTTTAATCATATACATGACACCCACAGAGACACGGTTATCAAATGGTTCCCCAGAACGGCCATCATAAAGGACCGTTTTCGCATCACGAGCCATTCCTGCTTCTTCAATCGTTCCCCAAACATCTTCTTCACGCGCTCCATCAAATACAGGAGAAGCGACATGAATACCTAGGTAGCGAGCTGCCATCCCAAGGTGAAGTTCAAGCACCTGTCCAATGTTCATACGTGAAGGTACGCCCAGTGGATTTAACATGATATCAACAGGTGTACCATCTGGTAAAAACGGCATATCTTCTTCCGGTAAAATACGAGAGATTACCCCTTTGTTACCATGACGTCCCGCCATTTTATCTCCCTCAGAAATCTTACGCTTCTGAACGATATAAACACGGACTAGTTGATTCACACCTGGTGGCAGTTCATCGCCATCTTCACGATTAAAGACTTTTACATCAAGAACAATTCCGCCGCCGCCATGTGGAACTCGTAGTGATGTATCACGAACTTCACGTGCCTTCTCACCAAAGATCGCGTGTAAAAGACGTTCTTCAGCAGTTAATTCTGTAACCCCTTTTGGCGTAACTTTACCAACTAGGAGGTCTCCATCTTTAACTTCAGCACCCGTACGGATAATTCCACGCTCATCCAAGTTGCGAAGGGCATCTTCACCCACGTTTGGAATATCACGTGTAATTTCTTCAGGTCCGAGCTTTGTATCACGAGATTCTGACTCGTATTCTTCGATATGGATAGATGTGTATACATCATCTTTAACAAGACGTTGACTCATAATAATCGCATCTTCATAGTTATAGCCATCCCATGTCATAAAAGCAACAAGGACGTTGCGTCCAAGAGCTAATTCACCAAGTTCCATTGATGGACCATCAGCAAGAATTTCGCCTTTTGTTACGCGGTTGCCCACAGCAACGATTGGACGTTGGTTATAACATGTTCCTTGATTGGAACGGATGAATTTTAACATACGGTACTTATCAAGATTACCTTTAACCTCTTGACCATCAACAACATTAATGCGACGCACCCATACTTCACGTGCTTCTACATGCTCAACAATACCTTCGTGCTTACAGATAACCGCAGCACCTGAGTCTTTACCGGATACGTATTCCATACCCGTTCCAACTCTAGGAGCTTCTGGCTGCATAAGCGGTACTGCTTGACGCTGCATGTTCGCACCCATAAGGGCACGGTTGGAGTCATCGTTTTCAAGGAATGGGATACACGCTGTTGCCGCAGACACAACCTGCTTTGGCGATACATCCATATAATCAATTCGTTCACGTTTAACTACCGTGTTTTCACCACGGAAACGAGCAACAACATCTTCATCAACGAATGAACCATCATCACTTAGACGAGAATTCGCTTGGGCTGTAACATAGTTATCTTCTTCATCAGCAGTTAAGTAATCAATCCGACTCGTAACTTTCCCTGTATCAGGGTCGACACGACGGTAAGGTGTTTCAATAAAACCAAAACGGTTTACTTTTGCATAAGATGATAACGAGTTAATCAGACCAATGTTCGGACCCTCTGGCGTTTCGATCGGACACATACGACCATAGTGGGAGTAGTGAACGTCACGAACTTCGAACCCAGCACGCTCACGCGTTAAACCACCAGGCCCTAAGGCAGATAGACGACGCTTGTGTGTTAATTCAGCAAGCGGGTTGGTTTGATCCATGAACTGCGATAACTGAGAGCTTCCAAAGAACTCTTTAATCGATGCAATAACTGGACGGATATTGATCAATTGCTGCGGTGTAATCGTAGCAGTATCTTGGATTGACATTCTTTCGCGAACAACACGTTCCATCCGGGATAATCCAATACGGAACTGATTTTGTAAGAGTTCTCCTACAGAACGAAGACGTCTATTACCAAGATGGTCAATATCATCTGTATCGCCTACACCATGCAGTAAATTAAAGAAGTAGCTAATAGATGCAATGATATCAGCAGGTGTAATATTTTTAATTGGTTCGGCAACATAGGCATTACCTAAAACATTAATGACTTTTTCATTTTCATCGCCAGGAGCATAAATCTTAATGTCCTGAAGAGTAATCTCTTCATCTACCACGCCGCCATAAGGATTGAAGCCTTTGAAGTTGATATTCTTCTCCAAGGCTGGTAAGACTCTATCCAGGTTTCTCCTGTCTAGAACTGTTCCCTTTTCAGCGATAATTTCGCCCGTTTCAGGATCCGCAAGGGATTCTGCTAAGCGCTGGTTGAATAAGCGATTTTTAATATGAAGCTTTTTATTAATTTTATAACGGCCTACATTCGCAAGATCATATCGCTTTGGATCGAAGAAACGCGAAATTAATAGACTCTTTGCGTTTTCAACAGTAGGGGGTTCACCCGGACGAAGTCGCTCATAAATTTCTAGAAGCGCTTTGTCAACACCTTCTGTATTGTCCTTCTCTAATGTGTTACGGATGTACTCGTTATCACCGATCAATTCGATGATTTCTTGGTCAGAACCGAAGCCAAGTGCACGCAAAAGAACCGTAACGGGCAGTTTCCGAGTACGATCTATTCTCACATATACGACATCTTTGGCGTCTGTTTCATATTCCAGCCAAGCGCCGCGGTTCGGAATGACAGTAGCCGAGTAGCCACGTTTTCCATTTTTATCGAGTTTCCCACTAAAGTATACGCTCGGAGAACGCACTAATTGTGAAACGATAACACGCTCTGCCCCGTTAATGACAAACGTACCCGTTTCAGTCATAAGTGGAAAATCACCCATAAAAACATCTTGATCTTTTACTTCGCCTGTTTCTTTGTTTACAAGACGTACTTTTACACGTAATGGAGCAGAATATGTAACGTCCCGTTCTTTTGATTCTTCAACAGAATACTTTGGATCGCCAAGGCTGTAATCAATAAATTCTAGTGATAGGTTACCAGTAAAGTCTTCTATTGGTGAAATGTCCTGGAACATTTCACGCAAACCCTCATCAAGAAACCATTGATAGGAAGAGGTTTGGATTTCAATAAGATTTGGTAATTCTAAAACTTCACTGATTCGTGCGTAACTTCTTCGTTGGCGGTGTCGTCCATACTGAACTAGTTGACCTGTCAACTGATTCACCCCTCAAATCAAGCGTTATTATTAAAATCTATTAGCGTTTATGGATCAGAATTTTACTTCCTTTCCAGTAAACAAAAAGAAAAAGGGTTTTTTACTAAAAACCACATTTTCACATTTTGACTATTATTTTGTCATCATTTCCTTAATATCCCTTTTTTATACGTTGAAATTAAGTATTTTAAGGAATAATTCGGAAATTATTATGATGGCATTTTATAATGCTATCATAGTGACATTTTCAAGTCAACTTTTTTGTGCCTTTATGACAAAATAACCTTTGGATTTGTCAATAGTTTCGACGTGGTTAAATAAATTATTTAATTTTTCAATTGCGGATGGTGCTCCTTGTTTCTTTTGAATGACAACCCAGAGCTCACCCTGAGATGTAAGATGCTCGAAGCTTTGTTCAAAAATATCATGAACCGTTTTTTTTCCCGCTCTTATCGGTGGATTTGTTAAAATAGCAGCAAACGTGTTTTCTTTTACATTCAGCAAACGATCACTTTCATATATCTTAACATTCTGTATCCGATTAAGTTCTGCATTTTCCTTCGCCAAAGCAATCGCCCGTTCATTAACATCAATCATATGTATCATACGATCGTGGTAAGATTTCGCAATCGAAAGACCAATTGGTCCATAGCCGCAGCCTACATCCAGAAGTAATCCATCTGCATTCGGCATTTCAAAAGACTCAATTAATAAACGTGAGCCGAAATCTACTTCTCTTTTTGAAAAAACACCGTTATCCGTTTTAAAACGGAACTGGTTATTTTTTAAAGTGTAATCCCAAAATTTCGGATCACTTTCAACCTTCTGCATTCGAGAATAGTAGTGTTCAGACAACTGACTCACCTCCGAGGAATATTAATAATTGAAGATAACCGAGGACTAAAAATTTAGTTAAGGCAAAAAAAGCCCGCTTATACAGCGAGCTTTTTTATAAGATTATTACTTAACTTCAACGTTTGCTCCAACTTCAGCAAGTTTAGCTTTAACTTCTTCAGCTTCTTCTTTAGAAACGCCTTCTTTAACAGCTTTTGGTGTGTTGTCAACAAGGTCTTTTGCTTCTTTAAGTCCAAGACCAGTGATTTCACGAACAACTTTGATAACCTTGATTTTTTGATCGCCAGCGCTAGCTAGGATAACATCAAATTCAGTTTGTTCTTCAACAGCCGCTACAGCTGCGCCACCCATTGCAACTGGAGCTGCAGCAGTTACGCCAAATTCTTCTTCGATTGCTTTTACTAGATCGTTAAGTTCTAAAACAGTCATAGTTTTAACTGCTTCAATGATTTGTTCTTTAGTCATGATAAATTTCCTCCTTAGTTTTCGTTCAAATTTATTTGATGTGCGTATTCAGGCTAGCTTACGCGCCTTGTTCTTCTTTTTGTTCTGCAACTGCTTTGGTAACAAGAGCAAGGTTGCGGATTGGAGCTTGTAGTACGCTGAGTAACATAGATAGTAAACCTTCGCGTGATGGTAGGTCTGCAAGAGCTTTAATTTCTTCGGCTGTTGCAACGTTTCCTTCAATTACACCCGCTTTAAGTTCAAGTGCTTCATGTTTTTTCGCAAAGTCATTCAAGATCTTAGCTGGTGCTACTACATCTTCAGTACTGAACGCAATTGCGTTAGGGCCTGTTAATGCAGCGTTTAAGCCAGCAAGTTCAGCAGCTTCAGCCGCACGGCGAACCATTGAGTTTTTGTAAACTTTAAATTCAACGCCTGCTTCACGAAGTTGTTTACGAAGTTCAGTTACTTCTGCAACTGAAAGACCACGATAATCAACAACAACAGTAGAAACACTAGCTTTTAACTTATCAGTAATTTCATCAACGATTTGTTTCTTTAATTCGATTACACTGCTCATCTTTACACCTCCTGTAGAATGTCTACATTTATACCAGGCAAATAAAAGCCTCCATATCAACCGGTGACATGGAGGCAGCATACAACAGCTGAACAAGTTCAGCTAATTCTATCGCATTACCTCGGCAGGAAATTAAGCTGCTAGAGCACCTGCTGTCTACAGTACAAATGTTATTATTTTAAACAACAAAATAGATTATATAAAATCTATTCTAGATTGTCAATTGGTAAAATTTATTTAACTGCTACAGATGAAGGATCAACTTTAACGCCAGGTCCCATTGTTGAAGCAACAGTTACGTTCTTCATGTAAGTTCCTTTTGCAGCAGATGGCTTCACTTTTAGCATAGTTTCAAAGATAGTGTTGAAGTTTTCAACAAGCTTCTCGTTTTCGAAAGATGCTTTACCGATTGGCACGTGAATGTTACCAGACTTGTCAACGCGGTATTCAACTTTACCAGCTTTAATTTCATTAATCGCACGAGTCACATCAAATGTAACTGTACCTGTTTTAGGGTTTGGCATTAAACCTTTAGGTCCTAATACACGACCAAGTTTACCAACTTCACCCATCATGTCAGGAGTTGCTACGATTACATCAAATTCAAACCAACCTTGTTGGATTTTGTTGATGTACTCTGCATCACCTACATAATCAGCACCAGCTGCTTCTGCTTCTTTTACTTTTTCACCCTTAGCGAAAACTAGAACGCGTTGCGTTTTACCAGTTCCGTTTGGAAGTACAACTGCACCACGGATTTGTTGGTCAGCTTTCTTAGGGTCAACACCTAAACGGAATGCTACTTCTAGAGTTGCATCAAATTTAGTGAAGTTTGTTTTTTTAGCAAGATCAATCGCTTCTGCAATTGGATATGCCTTTAGGCGATCTACAAGCTTTGAAGCTTCTAAATACTTCTTACCTTTTTTAGCCATTTTTATTTCCTCCTAGATTGTGGTTTTAGCGAATTACTCTCCCACGAATAAAGGTTGCGCAGAAACGCAACCCCACTCATTCAACACGAACAGTACATGAATTAGTCTTCGATGACGATACCCATGCTGCGTGCAGTACCTTCGACCATGCGCATTGCTGCTTCAACGCTAGCTGCGTTTAGGTCAGGCATTTTTTGTTCCGCAATCTCGCGTACTGTATCACGCTTTACTGTTGCTACTTTATTACGGTTAGGTTCACCAGAACCAGACTGGATTCCAGCTGCTACTTTCAAAAGAACGGCAGCAGGAGGAGTTTTCGTAATAAATGTAAATGAACGGTCTTCAAATACCGTGATTTCAACAGGAATGATCAAACCAGCTTGATCTGCTGTACGAGCGTTAAATTCTTTACAGAATCCCATGATATTAACACCGGCTTGACCTAGTGCAGGACCAACTGGTGGCGCAGGGTTTGCTTTCCCAGCAGGAATTTGTAATTTAACGACTTTAATTACTTTTTTAGCCACGAGACACACCTCCTTAAAGTCCGTGATGTGGTAATTGGAATCCGTTAGGAATCCTCCCACTCAGGCATCTGTCTTTATCTATTGATCATAAAGAACTTGACATAAGTCTTGTCTCACAAGGAGACATACTGACCTATGAAATATTACCACTTTTTAAAAATGATTTCAAGTTTTTTTACAATATAACATTATTTTCTTTGAATATCGACGCAATTTAGGTACTTTTGCTTTTCTTAATCCAGCTTCTCGATTTGTGTGAAATCCAGTTCTACCGGGGTATCACGGCCGAACATATTGACAAGAACCTTCAGTTTCGCGCGATCTTTATCCATTTCTTCCACAGACCCAGTAAAGTTCGCAAAAGGACCTTCCTTCACACGAACTGTTTCACCAATCTCATAATTAGCATCGACGCGATTTTCGGAAACGCCCATGCGTTTTAAAATTACGACAACTTCTTCCGGAAGCAATGGAGTGGGCTTCGATCCACCACCAGATGAACCAACAAAGCCTGTTACACCCGGGGTATTCCGGACCACATACCATGAATCATCAGTCATCACAATTTCAACTAATACATAACCAGGGAACACTTTGCGCTTTACTACTTTTTTCTTGCCGTTTTTGATCTCAGTCTCTTCTTCCTCAGGGACAACTACTCTGAAAATCTTATCTGTCATACCCATCGATTCGACTCGTTTTTCTAGATTTGCTTTTACCTTATTTTCATAACCTGAGTAAGTATGTAAAACATACCAATTTTTTTCCATTTAAGAGGACTTGAACGTCCGTCCCTCCCTATTTCTTATTCAAAAACAAAAGGCGCAAGCGCCCGTTTAGCTGCGTATGGACTGGAGCACTCCAACTGAGATAAAGGAAACACGGAGAGCGTAAGCGATTCGATGTTGACTTATCGTAGGGCGGAGAGCGAAGTCCACTAGCCGCTGGGCGCTGGAGCTGGATTCAGAGAACTATTCCAAGATATCCATAATAATTATTTCATGATTTCCAAACAAACAAAAAACCCGTGAAACGGGCTTTAGATAAAAATTCCTTTATTAATCACCATTATACCATGAAAGTGGATTTATTATTCAAGAATTAAGCGAATCAATTTTGAAATCCCTAAATCTAGAACCGCAAAGAACGCTGCAAAAAAAACAACGGTCGATAGAACAGTAAGCGTTGAGCGAGTTAGTTCTCCACGTTTTGGCCAGCTAACTTTTCTCATCTCACGGAGAATATCACTGAAGAATTTAGTTATGCGCTGCATTTCTGTAACCCCCAAAATCTATAAATATCTGCAAAAATCTAAGATCATTATTTCGTTTCTCTATGAATGGTATGGGTGGTGCAGGTTTTGCAGAATTTTTTCAATTCTAATCTCTCTGTTTGTGTCTGCTTGCTGATCGTCGAATAATTTCGCGAGCCGCAATCAGCACAGGAAAGGATTACTTTTTTACTCATAGTCGACACCTTTACCCAATTTTCTATTATATCCTTAAAAATGTAACATGAGTCCTAATTATTGTCAATAACCCTTGGAAACGGTTCAATTATATGACATATTTAATCATCAAAGTGAAAATTCACGAAGTTCTAAATATCTTTCCAGCTTTCTTTTGACACGCTGCAGAGCATTATCAATTGATTTCACATGGCGGTTTAGCTCTTCAGAAATCTCTTGGTATGATTGACCATCTAAGTAGAGAGCCAATACCTTCCTTTCTAAATCACTTAATAATTCAGTCATCTTCACTTCGATATGGTCAAATTCTTCCTGATTAATAATCAGTTCCTCTGGGTCGAGAACCTTTGTTCCAGACAAAACATCCATTAATGTTCGGTCCGATTCTTCATCGTAGATTGGCTTGTCCAATGAAACGTATGAATTTAATGGGATATGCTTCTGCCTTGTGGCGGTTTTAATTGCGGTAATGATTTGACGAGTTATACAAAGCTCTGCAAATGCCTTGAAAGAGGTAAGCTTGTCCTCCCGAAAGTCACGAATTGCCTTATACAGTCCAATCATACCTTCTTGGACAATATCTTCCTTATCTGCACCGATTAAAAAATAGGACCTTGCTTTTGCACGTACAAAATTACGATACTTATGGATTAAATAATCCAATGCTTCACTATCACCTTGGTGCACTAAATCAACAATTCCTTCGTCTTCCATTATCAGGAACTGCTGGTTGATCTTTGTTCCAAAGTCCGTACTCAAAGTAGATCCCCTCCACCGAACAAGCATAGATAGTAATAGTATACATGACAATTTTTTATTAGTCCACGTTCACTTTTGTCCTCTGCGCCACTTTTCGAAAATTTCTGCCATTTCCGCACTCATCTTTATTTTAGAAACGGGTCTTTTTTCTTGAATGGTTTTCACTTTCTTTTCGATGCCTCTTTCAATCGAAGACATTTCAATGAGCAATTCACGTGCAGACTTCCTTAATGCCCCTTGTCCAAAAATAGCCCATTGCTCTGTAAAGTCGGAAGTCGCTACATGAATTTGTGTTCTTCGATTACTTAAACTAATGGCCATTTTTTCAATCCGCTCATCTGCCGTCTCATTTTCTTTCGTAAAGATAACTTCTATTTTATGATTTTTATACTTCTTTTCCGTCCCTTGTACATAATAGGCATCGAATACCACAATCACACGGAAGCCTGAATAGGCTTGGTATTCAGCCATTCTTTCCACTAAACGGTCCCGTGCAGCAGGTAAATCATGATCCTTTAAAGCTCTTAGTTCAGGCCAGGCTCCTATGATGTTGTAACCGTCCACAAGCAGGATATCCATTACTATCCCTCAAGTGTGTGTCGTTTTCGATATACCTCATACATCAGTAAAGCCGCCGCAACAGAAGCATTTAACGAGGTTACTTTACCAATCATTGGCAAATGGATGAGAAAATCACATTTATCGCGGATCAGTCTTCCCATTCCTTTTCCTTCACTGCCAATCACCAAGCCTAGTGGCAGCGTCCCGTCTAATCTTCGGTAATCATCTTTGCCTTTTGCATCTGTTCCGGCAATCCAAATACCTCGTTCCTTAAGTTCATCGATGGTTCGCGCCATATTAGTGACACGGACCACTGGGATATATTCAATCGCACCTGTCGAAGCTTTGGCAACTGTTGCAGTTAGGCCGACAGCCCGACGCTTTGGAATAATGATGCCATGAGCACCGACTGAATCGGCTGTTCTCATAATCGACCCAAGGTTATGAGGATCCTCAATTTCGTCCAGCAATAAAAAGAATGGCGGTTCATTTTTCTTTTCTGCTGCTGCAAACAAATCATCCATTTCCGCATATTGATAGGCAGCAACATAAGCAAGAACTCCTTGATGATTTTCATCCGCGATTTGGTCAATTTTTTTCTTAGGAACAAATTGAACAATCACATTTGCTTCTTTGGCTAATTGCGTAATTTGCTGCATTTGGCCACGCTGCGATCCTTCGGCAATTAATATTTTATTAATATCCCTTTCTGATTTAAGCGCTTCGATGACTGGATTTTTGCCAACAATATATTCTTGTTGTTCCATCCTAGCGTTCCTCCTTTCTTTGCTCCACATATGAAAATGCCCTGCTAATAAGCTCTTCTAAACGGTTCTTTTTACCCGTTAAATACAGATAACCCATCAATGCTTCAAATGCTGTACTATAGTGATAAGTTTGGACATCTGTATTTTTAGGAACAGTGCCTGATTTCGCATTTCTACCGCGCATAACCACCGCTAATTCTTCTTCATCAAGCAGTTTATGATCCATCATTTGAAAAAGAATTTGGCTTTGAGCCTTTGCCGACACGTAACTGGTACCGGTGCGGTGTAACTGATTCGGTCTTACCTTACCGCTATAGAGGAGGTGGCGCCTTACATAGGTTTCATAAATCGCGTCACCCATGTAGGCAAGCGCGAGACTATTCAATTGTTTAACATCCACTGTATTTTCATAATCAAGCATGAATTAGCCTCTTTTCCACCTTGTACCCTGCGGTGTATCTTCTAAAATAATATTCATTTCCTTTAGCTGATCTCTTATTTGATCAGACAATTGGAAATTACGGTCTTTTCGAGCTTGAATTCGCTTTTCAATCAGCGCATCGATTTCTTCATCGAGCATTTCTTCTTTTTCAAATGTCAGCCCTAAGACATGGAATAACTTTTCAAATTGTTTTGTAAAGGCATCAATAACTTCTACAGCTGTATTTTTCTCTAAAAGATAATAATTAGCCAGTTTTGAAAGGTCGAATAAAACGGAAATCGCTTTAGCTGTATTGAAATCATCATCCATTGCCTCAATAAATTCTTCTTGCCTTTTTGCAATACCTTCAAGCCATACCTGATTCGAATCTGTTAAGTCAGTACTCGCTTCTTTCCGATGCTTTAAGTTTTGATAAGAGGTGGTGATACGTTCAAATGCTGCTTTCGTACTCTCCAGTAATTCCTCGCTGTAATTAATCGGATTGCGGTAATGAACGGATAACATAAAAAACCGTAACACTTGCGGATTATGTTTTTTAATAATGTCATGAACAAGGACAAAGTTTCCTAATGATTTAGACATTTTTTCATTATCAATATTGATATAGCCATTGTGCATCCAGTAACGAGAAAATAATTTTCCTGACAGTGCTTCTGATTGGGCAATTTCATTTTCATGATGCGGGAAGGTCAAATCCTGTCCACCGGCATGAATGTCAATGGTTTCGCCAAGATACTTTTTCGCCATTGCCGAGCACTCAATATGCCAGCCCGGCCGGCCAAGTCCCCACGGACTCTCCCAGAAGATTTCGCCTTCCTTTGCCGCTTTCCATAAGGCAAAGTCTAAGTCGTCTTGTTTCCTATCGCCGACTTCAATTCTTGCACCTACCTGCAGGTCATCAATGGATTGATGCGATAGCTTACCATATTCATCGAATTTTCTTGTCCGGAAATAAACATCTCCTGCAGATTCATAAGCGTAGCCTTTTTCGACTAATTGACTAATAAAATCAATGATAATGTCCATGTTTTCCATTACCCGTGGATGAACATCTGCCTTTTGGCAGCCTAATGCCGTCACATCTTCAAAATAAGCATTGATAAATCGGTCCGCAATCGCCGGAACACTTTCTCCTAATTGATTGGCAGCACGAATCAATTTGTCATCGACATCGGTAAAATTGGAAACATAATGAACATCATAGCCGCGATATTCCAAATAGCGCCGAACTGTATCAAAGACGATTGCCGGACGTGCATTACCGATATGAATATAATTATAGACCGTCGGACCGCAAACATACATTTTGACTTTCCCTTTTTCGAGCGGTACGAAGGTTTCCTTTTTGCGAGTTAGTGTATTATAAAGTTGAATGGCCATTGACTTTTATCCTTTCTCCTTTTAATTCTTCGAGTTCGTGCATTAATTTATCCAGATCATTTTGCATTTCTCTTAAGCGGTCGGCAACAGGGTCTGGTAAGTCACAGTGATTCAAGTCTCTTGTAATTCTTCTACCATCCTGGATCACCACTTTCCCTGGAATCCCAACTACCGTCGAGTTAGGGGGGACTTCTATTAATACTACTGAGCCGCCGCCAATTTTGGAATTTTCTCCAATGGTTATCGAACCAAGCACCTTTGCACCTGTGGCAATCAGGACATTATCCTTAATCGTCGGATGCCGCTTTCCTTTCTCTTTACCCGTTCCACCAAGTGTTACCCCTTGATATATAGTTACATTATCCCCAATTTCGCACGTTTCCCCTATAACAACGCCCATACCATGGTCAATAAAAAATCTTCTGCCTATTTTTGCCCCAGGATGAATTTCAATTCCGGTAAAAAAGCGGCTTACTTGTGAAATAACCCTGGCTAGAAAATAGAATTTCCGATTAAAGAGTGCATGCGCGAGTCGATGTGACCAAATGGCATGCAAGCCTGAATACGTTAAGATGACTTCTAAATGACTTCTTGCCGCAGGATCTTGTTCAAAAACAACCTCAACGTCCTCCCTCAACTTCTTGAACATTACCATTCTCCCCCTTTTTATAAAGCGTAAGCCGCCCGTTTAGCGGCGTATGGACTGTTATCTAAGTTCAAAGTTATATATCTTCTTAGAAACAAAAAAGCGCCTCTGTCTTAACGACAGAGACGCTTATGCGCGGTTCCACTCTGATTAGACCGAAAAGCTCGTTTTGGTAACGGAAAGCTTAATATGGGTCTCACTCTACCTGGTAACGGATAGGTTCCGCCCATTTCTACTAGAAGTTGACTCTTTTCGAAACAGGGCTCAGAGGTGCATTTCAAAAAACGAGAGGCTTAAACCACTTTCAGCCGGTGATGGTTTTCTCTTTAAAGCATCCTTTTTTTACTTATCCTCTTCTACACTTTAGTAACTATATAATTGTTTACTCTACTATATTACATTTCTTCTCTAATGTTAACTAATAATTTTATTAATTCTCGTTTGAACCTTATTTTTACCTAAGAGTTCAATTGCCATTGGCAGGTCTGGTCCATGTGTTTGGCCTGTTACCGCCGCTCGAATTGGCATAAATAGATTTTTCCCCTTTTGACCGGTCGACTTTTGAACTGCCTTCATGGCTGCCTTTATACCATCAGCCCGGAAGCTTTCCAGTTGGTCAAGTTCATGTGAAAATGCCCTTAACACTTCTGGAACAGTTTCCCCGGTTAATATTTCCTTTGCATCTTCTTCATAGATGGCATCCTCTTGAAAGAACATATCTGATAATTCTACGATTTCAGCACCAAAGCTCATTTTTTCCTGTAAAAGAGCTACAAGTCCTTGGAGCCATTGATACTGTTCATCTGTCATGCTTTCACTTATTCGGCCTGCCTTAATTAAGTGAGGCATAGCCAGATCAACTACACGGTTCACCTCAATTTTTTTCATATATTGATTATTCATCCACAACAGCTTTTGCTTATCAAATAATGCTGGCGATTTGGATAGGCGATTCGCGTCAAATATTTCAATAAACTCGTTCTTAGAGTAAATTTCTTCTTCACCTGCCGGCGACCAGCCGAGTAGTGTAATAAAGTTAAAGAGTGCTTCTGGGATATAACCTAATTCTTCATATTGTTCAATAAACTGAATGATGGACTCATCACGCTTACTTAACTTTTTGCGGCTTTCATTGACAATCAAAGTCATGTGTCCAAAAACTGGCGGCTCCCAGCCTAATGCTTCATAGACCATCAATTGCTTTGGCGTGTTAGAAATATGATCATCGCCACGGAGCACATGAGAGATTTTCATTAAATAATCATCAATCGTTACAGCAAAGTTATAGGTTGGGGTGCCATCCTTTTTAATGATGACCCAATCACCCATCCCTTCCGATTCAAACGAAACGCTGCCTTTGACCATATCATCAAACGTATAGGTTTTCCCTTCAGGTACGAGGATGCGGATGCTTGGCTGACGGCCTTCGCTTTCAAATTGACGGCGCTGTTCATCGGTTAAATGGCGGCATTTACCGGAATACTGAGGTGTTTCTCCTCTTTCGCTCTGGGCCTCCCGCTCTGCTTCGATTTCAGCTTCTGTACAATAACATTTATAGGCATGGCCATTTGCTAATAATTGGTTGTAGTAGGTTTCATAAATATCATTACGCTCAGATTGGCGATATGGACCGT
This sequence comes from Neobacillus sp. C211, assembly GCF_051842875.1. Taxonomy (NCBI): domain Bacteria; kingdom Bacillati; phylum Bacillota; class Bacilli; order Caryophanales; family Bacillaceae; genus Neobacillus; species Neobacillus sp. C211. The sequence continues at coordinate 10,641 of NZ_JBPXRO010000027.1, read as the reverse complement.
ATTCGCCACCAACGTCGACACCCTCGTTCCAATCCATCCCAAGCCATTTTAAATATTTTAACTGGCTTTCTTCTCCGCCTTCAATATTCCGCTTTTTATCGGTATCTTCAATTCGGATAATAAATTTCCCGCCATGATGGCGTGCAAATAAATAATTAAATAATGCAGTACGGGCGTTTCCAATATGTAAATGTCCCGTTGGACTTGGAGCATATCTTACACGAACTTCGTTTGACATAACTATAATGCCTCCATTCTCGAAAAGCAAAAGCCCCTAGGCGCTGGAGCTAGACAGCTTTACCATATGTTTTTATCTGATTTATTGTATCATTGTGCCGTTCACTGTAAAAGGTTAATTGTTAACCTTTTTTAACAATACAACTACCTGGGAGGCAATGCCTTCCCCTCTGCCAGTGAAGCCTAGCTTCTCTGTTGTTGTCGCCTTTACATTGACTTGTTCAGGTGCTGCCTCTAGCAATTCCGCAATCCTACCGCGCATTTGCTCAATATAGGGTGCCATCTTGGGCTGTTGAGCAATAATTGTACAATCGGCATTCACAAGCTCGTACCCTTTATTTTTCACCAATTGCCATACATGCTCCATCAGCTTCGCGGAGTCAGCATCCTTAAAATTTGGATCGGTATCCGGAAAGTGTTTGCCAATATCGCCTTCCCCAATCGCACCAAGGCAGGCATCGGAGACCGTATGTAATAACACATCAGCATCCGAATGACCTAGCAAACCCCTTTCATAAGGGATTGTAATCCCACCAATGATTAGCGGACGCCCTTCTGTTAATTGATGAACATCAAAGCCCTGACCAATTCGAAACATCATTAAAAACCCCTTTTTTCCTATTGTCTAGCTACAGCGCCCCTGATCAAGGCGCTTCCGCTTTTCTATTATCGCTTCAGCAAAGAACAAGTCTTCTGGTGTCGTTAGTTTTATATTATCGTAATCGCCTTCTACTACCGCAACAGGATAGTGAAGCCGCTCAACCAAACTAGCATCATCGGTTCCCAGAAAGTGATCCTTTTCGGCCTTTTCATACGCTTCCTTAAGCAGCAAAATGCGAAAAGCTTGTGGGGTTTGAACAGCCCACAAGCTTGAACGTTCGACAGTTTCAACGACCACACCATCATTTATCTTTTTCATGGTGTCTTTTGCCGGCACTCCCAAAATGGCTGCACCTGTTTCTTCAGCCATTTCAGTTAAACGATGGATATGTTCTTTTAAGATAAAAGGACGCGCCGCATCATGCACAAGGATAATCCCGTCGGTTTCAACTAATTTAAGAGCATTATAAATGCTATCCTGACGTTCATTTCCACCCGGTACTAAGTTGATAACCTTCGTCACATGATACCGATCGAGTAACACTTGAAATTCTGGTTTATCCTGTGGGTGAATGGCTAAAATAATCCCGCTGCAAGCTTCATCCTGTTCAAACACCCTTAATGTATGGATTAGAACAGGAATACCGTTAAGTTCCAATAAAAGCTTATTTTTCCCTGCTCCCATTCTTTTTCCCTGGCCAGCTGCCGGGAGAATGACTTGGTAGGTCATATCATTACCCCACTCTATCTAATATCAAACTCTAGCTCCATAAGATTATGCTTCGGAGCGAAGCCTCGCACGAAAGAAAAGCGTTAGCTTTTCTGAGGAGCGCCTAGGCGCTTCCGCTTTTTAAGCTACAGTGCTTTTTCTAATAATTTGGGCTTGGCAAATATCATTCGTCCTGCCGATGTCTGGAGAACACTCGTTACGAGAACCTCGATTCTTTTCCCGATATATTCTCTACCTTCCTCAACCACAATCATCGTTCCGTCATCTAAATAAGCAACGCCTTGATGATATTCTTTTCCATCCTTAATTACTTGAACGGTTAATTCCTCACCAGGAAGGACAACAGGCTTAACTGCATTTGCTAAATCATTGATGTTTAACACAGATACATTTTGCAATTCACAGACTTTATTCAGATTAAAATCATTCGTGACCAAGATGCCATTGGTTATTTTAGCTAATTTAACGAGCTTTGAGTCCACTTCACTAATTTCCTCAAAGTCGCCTTCATAAATTTCTACCTTTATGGCGAGTTCCTTTTGAATTCGGTTTAATATATCCAAGCCTCTGCGGCCGCGATTTCGTTTCAACACATCGGAAGAATCGGCAATATGCTGTAATTCCTCAAGGACGAACTGTGGAATAACAATCGTTCCTTCTAAAAATCCGGTCTGACAAATATCAGCAACGCGCCCATCAATGATAACGCTCGTATCTAATATTTTCAAAGGATGATTAACTTCCTTATCATTCTCTTCATCACTGGTTTTTTTCTTATTACCGCGGTTTCCAAAAAGACCTAAAAGTTCATCTCTTTTCTTGAAGCCCACCTGAAAGCCGAGATAACCAAACAAAATGGTCAGTAATATCGGAGCCACAGCATTTAATATTGGGACTTGCACAGCATTCAGGGCAAAGCCGATTAAAAACGCAACCAACAATCCAAAGATTAGACCTACACTTCCAAAAAGGACATCTGTTACAGGAACTTTCACTAAAGAATCTTCAGCCCATTTAATAAAGTTAAAAACATAATCTACTGCCCAAAAGGTAATAAGATAAAAAATAATAGCACCTATAATAGCAGTGATATACGAGTTATTAATTAAGGGAATGTCATTGATATGAAGTAAATTGAACAATTCCGGTAATAACAAAATACCAAGCGTACCACCTATAATGAGGAAGCAAGCCTGCACAATACGTTTTAACATTCCTTCACCTCCTCTATTCATTATAAACATATTCATGGAAATGAAACCTTAATTTACGGATTATTTTTAGATTAAAAAACGTATTAAATTTAATTTGTTAGTGAAAATTAATAGGTTGAAGATTCTCCTCATAGGGTAGCATTGGAAAATTTTTGTGTCAAACAATTGGATTTTTTTAACTTTTAGGAACCTAGAATAATTGCCTTTATAGATGGCGATCGGTGTATAACCGCTCTTTAATCAATTTAAAGCCTTCCTTAATCTTTTTGGCACGAACTTCCCCGATTCCTTCCACTTCATCAAGTTCTTCCACTGTTGCGGTTATTATTTTTGAAAGCTCACCAAAACTGCTGATGAGATTTTCAATAATGATGGATGGAAGTCTTGGAATTTTATTAAGAATTCTGTAGCCGCGCGGACTTTTATTCTCATCAAGGTGCACATAGCCAAGGTATCCCATCAATTTTAATAAGACCATATCCTCAATGGTACCGCTCGTAGCCATGGACTGCATCCGTCCAATCACTTCTCTGGCCTTGATGTCTCTGTCGAAGGCATAATCTTTAATAATGAGCATGGTCTCGTCTTCGAGATCTGTTAATATTTCATTCAATTGTAAACGAATGAGACGGCCTTCTGTTCCTAACTCATGTAAATAGGTTAGAAGTTCATTCTTAATCTTTAAGACCATTTCAAAACGATGGAGAACAAGTAAAAAATCGTTATAGGTTACGGACTCCTCGAACTCTAGGATACTCAAATTGCTGATGCTTTGTTCCAAAACGGTTTTATACTTCTCAAGCGTCTGAATGGCTTGATTGGCTTTAGTTAAAATTACCGCAATATCTTTTAATGCATAGCGAAAATTCCCTTGATACAGGGTAATGACATTTCTCCTTTGGGAAATGGCAATCACTAGGGCTTTTGTTTGTTTCGCTACCCTTTCTGCTGTGCGGTGCCGCATCCCTGTTTCAGAAGAAGGTATATCGGAATCAGGGGCCAACTGGGCATTGGCAAAGAGAATTTTATTTCCTAATTCATTGAGGATGATGGCCCCGTCCATTTTTGCTAATTCATATAAAAAGCTGGGCGAAAATGGGCAGTTGATTTCAAAGCCGCCGTCAACGATACTTTTTACCTTTTCGTTAAAACCAATGACAATAAGGCCGCCTGTGTTCGCACGGAGCACATTGTCGATTCCCTCGCGAATGGGTGTACCAGGTGCAAGGAACTGTAAAACTTCACTTACGGTATGCTCACCAAGCTTTTTACTCTCCATCTGCTACCCTCCTAACGCTGCTTTTAATGCTTCGCTCACTGACTTCACACCAATGAGTTCAACTCCGTTTGGGCCCTTCCAGCCGCCAAGATTATTAGCAGGGAGAATGACTCGCTCAAATCCTAGCTTGGCCGCTTCCTGGACACGCTGCTCAATCCTTGAAACCCTTCTTACTTCACCGGTTAACCCGACCTCTCCGATAATACAATCGGTTGGTCTTGTGGGTTTATCTCTAAAGCTGGAAGCAATACTGACAGCCACGGCTAAATCAATTGCTGGTTCATCCAATTTTACGCCACCAGCAACTTTTAGGTATGCATCCTGATTCTGAAGGAGCATCCCAACCCGCTTTTCTAAAACTGCCATCAAAAGTGGCACACGGTTATGATCAATTCCAGTTGCCATTCTTCTTGGGTTACCAAAGCTAGTGGGGGAAATTAACGCTTGAATTTCAACGAGGACCGGTCTTGTCCCTTCCATCGATGCGACCACCGTTGAGCCAGCAGCACCCCGTGAACGCTCTTCTAAAAATATCTCGGAGGGATTTGCCACTTCTTCAAGACCGAATTCTTTCATTTCAAAGATTCCCATTTCATTCGTTGAACCAAAACGGTTTTTAACTGCCCGTAAAATCCGATAGGTATGATGTCTTTCTCCTTCAAAATAGAGGACGGTATCCACCATATGCTCTAACAGTCTAGGGCCGGCTATCGATCCTTCTTTCGTTACGTGTCCAACAATAAAGATCGCAATCCCTTTGGTTTTCCCTATTCTCATTAATTCCGAGGTACACTCACGCACCTGTGAGACACTCCCAGGTGCGCTTGTTACATCTGGATGAAATACAGTTTGGATAGAATCAATGATGACAAAGCTTGGATTTGTACTATCGATGGTCCGGTTAATTTCCTCAAGATTCGTTTCAGAGTAAACGAGGAGATTTTCAGAGGATATTCCTAATCGCTCCGCACGAAGCTTTGTTTGCCGTAATGATTCTTCACCAGATATGTATAAAACCTTATTTCCTTTATTCGCTAATTGCGATGATACCTGTAACAGAAGCGTTGATTTACCGATTCCAGGGTCTCCGCCAATCAGCACTAAGGATCCTTTGACCACACCCCCGCCAAGTACCCGGTTTAATTCATTTAAGTCTGTTTGAATCCTTGGTTCATTCTCCATTTCAATAGAATTGATCGGCATTGGTTTGGTTAATAGTCCTGATCCGCCTTGGGAATGGGCGAATGCCCCTCTTCTTGTTGCACCAGTTACTTCAACTTCCTCAACCATCTTATTCCATTCACCGCAGCCAGGGCATTTCCCCATCCACTTTGGAGATTCATAACCGCACTCCTGACACATAAACTTTGTCTTTCGTTTTGCCATTCTACTTCGATCCTCTCGTTGAAACATTACAAATAATTAAAAAAAGAGGCACACGGTTTAGCTTTATTCACGTGTACCTCTCATGGTATAGCAACACTAATGGATTACATTTCTATTTTACCAAACTTGTTTTCTCTTCCATTCGAACAATAAATTCTCCATTATCAACATCGATCACCGCATGCTGACCTGTTAACAATGTTCCTTTTAATAATTCTTCTGAAAGTCTGTCTTCAATATGCTTTTGAATCGCACGACGCAATGGTCTTGCCCCATACTCAGGGTCATAACCTTCCTGAGAAATTTTTTCCTTCGCTGCTAAAGTTAATTCTAAAGAAATATTTTGCTCTTTTAAGCGTTTAATTAACTGCTCTGAAAGTAAAGTTACAATCTCTTCAAGATGCTTTCTTTCCAACGCATGGAAAACAATAATTTCATCAATACGGTTCAGGAATTCAGGGCGGAAGGCTTTCTTTAATTCGCCCATTACTTTCCCCTTCATGTCTTTATAATCCTGATCGCCATCCTGAATATTAAAGCCGACATACTTGTTCCGTTTTAAGGCTTCAGCACCCACATTGGATGTCATAATCAAGACGGTATTACGGAAATCTACTGTTCTTCCTTTTGAATCAGTCAAACGGCCATCCTCTAGAACCTGCAAAAGGATATTAAATACGTCTGGATGTGCCTTTTCAATTTCATCAAGTAAAACAACGGAATATGGCTTTCTGCGAACCTTCTCTGTTAATTGTCCGCCTTCCTCATAGCCGACATATCCTGGCGGAGAACCAACTAGACGAGAGGTAGAATGCTTTTCCATATACTCGGACATGTCAATCCGAATCATCGCATCCTCGTCACCAAACATGGCTTCAGCAAGGGCACGGGCTAATTCTGTTTTCCCTACACCAGTTGGTCCTAAGAAAACGAAGGAGCCAATTGGCCGTTTTGGATCTTTTAATCCTGCTCTAGCACGGCGGACAGCCTTAGATACTGCCTTAACAGCTTCCTCCTGGCCAATCACACGAGAATGGAGAACTTCCTCTAAATTAAGCAGCTTCGTCATCTCAGTTTGAGCTAGCTTGGAAACAGGTACACCGGTCCAACTTGAAACAACACTTGCAATATCTTCAACTGTTACTTCATTGTTTTCTTTCCCTTGCTTTTCCTTCCAGCTCTTCTTTGTTTCCTCTAGTTGTTCACGCAAACGCTGCTCCGTATCCCGTAAAGAAGCCGCTTTTTCAAATTCTTGACTCTGGACTGCAGAATCTTTTTCCTTTCGTACTTCCTCAAGCTTCACTTCTAATTCTTTTAAATTAGGTGGAGTTGTAAAGGAACGAAGCCGTACCTTGGAACCTGCTTCATCGATTAGATCAATCGCTTTATCTGGCAGGAAGCGATCAGAGATATAGCGGTCTGACAGTTTAACAGCTGCCTTAATCGCTTCATCTGTAATGGAGACACGATGATGGGCTTCATAGCGGTCACGTAAACCTTCTAAAATCTGGATTGATTCTTCCGCTGTTGGTTCATCAACACGAATTGGCTGGAAACGTCGTTCTAAAGCGGCATCTTTTTCGATATATTTTCGATATTCATCAAGTGTGGTTGCTCCAATACATTGGAGTTCTCCACGAGCAAGCGATGGCTTTAAAATATTGGAAGCATCAATAGCCCCTTCTGCACCACCCGCACCAATCAATGTATGCAACTCATCGATGAAAAGAATAATATTTCCTGCTTGGCGAATTTCATCCATGACTTTTTTCAAACGATCTTCAAATTCACCACGGTATTTTGTCCCTGCTACTACTGTCCCCATATCAAGCGTCATTACTCGTTTATCACGCAGTATTTCAGGGACTTCATTATTGACAATTTGTTGGGCGAGTCCTTCTGCTATGGCTGTTTTACCTACACCAGGCTCTCCAATTAATACCGGGTTATTTTTAGTCCGTCGGCTTAATACTTCAATCACACGTTGAATTTCCTTACCGCGTCCAATAACAGGATCCAGGCTACCTTCACGGGCAATTGACGTTAGATCCCGTGCAAGGCTATCTAGCGTCGGTGTGTTAGCACTTGCTGATGCCCCGCCTTGATGCCCGCCAGACTCATTACTTCCTAATAGTTGAAGCACTTGCTGTCTTGCCTTATTTAAACTAACTCCCAAATTATTAAGTACTCGGGCAGCAACCCCTTCTCCTTCTCGGATTAAGCCAAGGAGAATATGCTCGGTCCCTACATAGGAATGTCCTAATTTTCGTGCTTCATCCATCGATAATTCAATGACCTTTTTAGCTCTTGGAGTATAGTGAATGGTTTGAGAAGCATCCTGTCCTTTGCCAATTAAATTTTCTACTTCTTTTTGGATTTTTTCAGAACCTAAACCAAGTCCATAAAGGGCTTTCGCAGCAATCCCTTCCCCTTCCCGAGTTAACCCCAATAAAATGTGCTCTGTTCCAATATTGTTATGACCAAGACGAATCGCTTCCTCTTGTGCTAAAGCTAGAACTTTCTGCGCTCTTTCAGTAAAACGGCCGAACATCATATTCTCTTCCTCCCCACCTATTTTTCTTGCTCCATTTTTATTCGTTCCCTAATTAATGCTGCCCGTCTGATGTCTCTTTCATGTGGTCTTAATGAACCCCCAGCATATTGCTGTAAGAATCCTGGCTGGGTCAGTATCATTAATTCATTTAAGATTGTCTTAGGCATTTTATCAATATAACCCATATCTATTCCAAGCCGAACATCAGATAAACATCTAGCTGCTTCTTTCGATTCAATAATTCGGCTATTAGATAACACACCTAATGATCTGAACACTCTGTCTTCTAATTGTATGTTCGAAGTTTTTCGTAATGCTTCACGGGCCGACCTTTCTTGTGAAATGAGTTGACTTACAACCCCTCTTAGGTCACGGCCAATGTCCTCTTCTGATTTACCAAGTGTGATCTGATTAGAAATTTGAAATATATTACCTAATGCTTCGCTACCTTCACCATAAATTCCTCTAACAACAAGACCTAATTGGTGAATTGCAGGAATAATTTTATTAATTTGCTGTGTTAACATTAACCCTGGCAAGTGCATCATGACCGAAGCACGGAGACCTGTTCCAACGTTTGTAGGACAACTGGTTAAATAGCCGTGTTTTTCATCAAATGCGTATTGAATATTACTTTCAAGCCAATCATCGATTTCATTCGCAGCATCCAACGCTTCAGATAATTGCAAACCTGGATACAAGCATTGAATCCGGATATGATCCTCTTCATTAATCATAATACTAACTTCTTCATTTTCGGTTAATATAACTGCCCCATATGGTGAATCTTCAGCTAGATGAGGGCTTATTAAATGTTTTTCAACTAATACTCTTTTTTGGAGCGGTTGTAATTCTTCAATTTTCAACAATTCCATTTGGCCAAACTTTTGAATAGGAGACTGTTTTAAAATTTCTTCCATATTTTCAATAATCAATTTTGCTTCTTCATGTGAAAAAAGGGTTGGAAATTTATATGCATCAAAGTTACGAGCCAAACGAATACGGGAGCTAAGGACAATATCTGAATCCGGTCCTTCCGCACTCATCCAGGAGCTGACAGCTTGATTTAGAAATCGCTCAAGCGACATGTTATTCCCCTCCCTCGTGGCTGGCTGCTAAATTTTTCTCCAACTTTCGTATTTCATCACGAATCTCTGCCGCCTTTTCAAATTCCTCATTTTGGATGGATTCCTTTAGATTACTTTTCAATTCTTCAATTTGTTTACGAAGATGGATGCCCCCACCAATTCTCTTCGGTATTTTCCCATTATGTGTCCAGTTCCCGCTATGAAGTCGTCTTAAAACTGGTATAAGTTGTTCTTTAAACGCTTCGTAACAATGGGAACATCCAAAGCGGCCTACCTTTAAAAACTGTGGAAAGGTCATTGAACAAGAAGCGCATTGAAGAATCTCCTCCTGGTGGAAGGGACTTTGGCTAGGCTTTTGAAAGTTCGGATCAATATTTAATAATCCTGCTAATAAATTATTAAAAGCAAAACCAGATTCCCCATTAAAAATGAACATTTCTCCCTTTTCCTGAGCACACTTTTCACAAAGATGCACTTCAGTCTTTTCACCATTAATGATTTTTGTAAAATGAAGCGCTGCAGGTCTTTGATTACATTCTTGGCAAATCATACTTTCACCTCTTACTCAGAAAAAAATTTATTTATATTTTAAAGATGTTAACATCGCTTTTAGCATTCTTGCTCTTAATTCATCTCGGTATGGAAGATCAATATAAAGAACGGAACGATCGATTACACTTAACATAATTTTCGCTTCCCGCTGTGAAATAATTTCTTCTTGTACGAGCCTTATAATGACATCTTCTGCACTCGTTTGACTAACCCTGCCTTGTATTAGTGAGAGCAATTGATCAATTAAATGGGCCAAGTCATGGGATTGAACCTTCATAATCCTTATATACCCGCCACCGCCCCGTTTACTCTCCACAATATATCCTCTTTCAATTGTAAAACGGGTATTGATTACATAATTTATTTGAGATGGTACACATTGAAATTTATCAGCGATTTCACTTCGTTTAATTTCAACAAGATCCTTTTCACTTAATTCCAATACTTGTTTAAGATATTTTTCAATAATATCAGAGATGTTTCTCATCTTCCCACCCCCATTCTCTGACTTTGACTATATTTGACTAAATTATACTGAATTTTTTATGTAGATGCAACGATTCACTACTAATGATTTTCTCCAAAACCCGCCATTGTGAAACGTACATTAGTTAAAATATGTAGGGGTGGGGTGGTTGAATAAAAATGAGAACACAAAAAAGACAACCTTTTTGGCTGTCTTTGATTTATATTTGGGAATGACCTTTTTATCAGTAACCTTTTGTCATTTAGAGCATTTACGATAGACATTTTCCCTGTTCACTTGTGCAGTTTTGTCCTTCGGACCCTCTCCGATAGACATTTTCCTTGTTCACTTGCGAGGTTTTGTCCTTCGGAAGCTCTCCGATAGACATTTTCCCTGTTCACTGGTGGGGTTTTGTCCTTCGGAAACCCTCCGATGGACATTTTACTCATTAACGGGCATGGTAAAACCCTAATCTTCTAACACTAAACAAGTTTCTCCTCATAGCAAAAAGACAACCATTTCTGGTTGTCTTAGA